>JAYTAJ010001273.1:0-2388 GCA_043737575.1 Myxococcales bacterium
CTGCTCGGGCACCTCCAGCGCCGCGCGCAGCCGAGCGCCCTCGAGGCGGACCTCGGGCAGCTCGAGCAAGGTCGCGCGCAAGGCCGGCGGCAGGCGCGCGAACGATCCGGCCCCGGCCAGGGCGGAGCGGTAGTCGGCGGGCCGACCCGCGAGCGCCTCGAGGCTCTGACCGACCTCGGCGCCGAGCACGCGATCGGCGACCCGCAGGGCCAGCGCCCGCACCACCTCGAGCGACGGCGGGCTGGCCTCGAACACGTCGTACAGCACGAACACGACGTCGGCATCGCCGCGCCGCCGCTCCAGCTCGCCGAGCAGGCTGGTCTTGCCGATCTTGCGCGGCCCGACCAGCGCCAGCCACTTCGGCTGGCCGGCGCGCAGTCGATCGAGGACCACGGCCAGCCGCGCCAGCTCGACGCGGCGGTCGTGGAAGCCGTCGTCGCGGGCCGGCTGGTGGCTGGTGAACACCGCCCGAAGATACGCCCGGCTCCGGACGTTGCAACTCTGCTACGTAGCAGACTTGCTACCTACGGAAGCCGACCCGGGTCCGGGGCGGCGCTGGCTGCCCGGCCAGCTCGGCGACGATCTCGTTGGGCAGCGGGAACCAGCGCAGCGACTCGAAGTCGGCGGTCCGCGGCGCCTCGTCGGCGGCGGCGACCGGCGACGCGGTGCGCTCGTCGATCAGGCGGCGGGCGTCGTCGACGTAGGTCGCCAGCGCCGCCTCGGGCTCGGTGGCGTGGCGCGACCGGTACTCCATCTTGCCGGCCCGGTAGGTGACGTCGGCCAGCCGCATCGCCGCGCCCGGCCGACCCCGGCGATGCCGCCACAGTCCGGTTTCCGGACAGAACGTGTAGTCGGGCAGGAACCGCCAGCCGTCGGTCGCGACCAGGTGGATCGCGTCGAGCAGGAACTGGAACTGCACCTCGGACAGGAAGTAGTTGAAGTTGACGCGGACCCAGCCCGGCTTGATGCCCTCGCAGCCGCGCACGATCTCGCGCTCGAACTCCTTCGAGGTCGCCAGGTCGATGCCGAGCAGGCGGTGGCCGTAGGGCCCGGCGCACGAGCAGCCGCCGCGGGCCTGGATGCCGAACAGATCGTTCAGCAGCGCGACGACGAAGTTGTGGTGCAGGTAGGCGTCGCGGTGGCGCACCACGAACGACACGATCGACAGCCGCCAGGCGTCGCGGTTGCCGAGGATCATCAGATCGGGGTTGGCCGACCACGACGCGATCGCCCGCTCGACGAAGTCCTCCTCGTGGGCGCGGATGGTCTGCCAGCCGACCGCCTCCTTCAGCTGGAACACCAGCCCGGCGCGGATCGACTCGATGATCGCGGGCGTGCCGCCCTCCTCGCGGTGCTCGGGATCCGACAGGTAGCGGTGCTCCTCGGGGTTGACGTACTGCACGGTGCCGCCGCCCGGCTCGGCCGGCACGGTGTTGGCGAACAGGTGACGCTTGGCGATCAGCACGCCCGGCGTGCCCGGGCCGCCGATGAACTTGTGCGGCGACACGAAGACCGCGTCCTTGTAGACCTGATCGCCGTCGGCGCGATCGTCCTGCATGTTCATCTCGATCTTCACGTACGGCGCCGCCGCCGCGAAGTCCCAGAACGCGTAGGCGCCATGGCGGTGCAGCACCGCGCTGATCGCGCGGGTGTCGCTGCCGATGCCGGTCACGTTCGACGCCGCCGAGAAGCTGCCGATCTTGAGCGGCCGGGTCTCGTAGCGCGCCAGCTCGTCCTCGAGCTCGACCAGATCGACGTGGCCGTCGGCGTCCTCGCCGATCACGATCACGTCGGCGATCGACTCGCGCCACGGCAGCTCGTTGGAGTGGTGCTCGTAGGGGCCGATGAACACCACCGGCCGCTGATCGGCCGGGATGTGATCGCGCAGGCGGTGGCGGTGATCGAGATCGGCCGGGATGCGGATGTTGAGGATGTCGATCAGCTTGTTGATCGCGCCGGTCGCGCCCGAGCCGCAGAACACCACGACGTCGTCGGGGCCGCCGCCGACCGCGGCCTTGATGATCGCGCGGGCCTCCTCGCGGAACCGCGTCGTCTGCAAGCCCGTGCCCGAGGTCTCGGTGTGGGTGTTGGCGTAGAGCGGCATCACCTGCGTGCGGATGAAGTCCTCGATGAACGCGAGCGACCGCCCCGACGCGGTGTAGTCGGCGTAGGTGACGCGGCGCGAGCCGTAGGGCCCATCGAGGGCCTGATCGTCACCGATGATCGCGCTGCGGATGGTCTCGATCAGACGGTCACTGGAGGCGGGCATCGACCGCCGGCTATATCGCATCCCGAGCGTCCTGACGTCGCAATTCTGCGATGCTCGCGCCACGGGTCGTTCGCTGGTCGTGCTCCTCTGGCTGGCCGCCGGGTGCACCGTCCACACCG
>JAYTAJ010001274.1:0-12727 GCA_043737575.1 Myxococcales bacterium
GGGTTGGAACCCCGCGCAACCGCGAGGCCTTGGATGCGATCTCCGAATCCCTGACCGAAACCCGGGCCGACGCTATGCAGCGTCGCGATCCGAAGTAGGATGCGCGCCCCATGGCCGCCCGCACCGCTCCGCCACCGCGTCGGCCCCGTCGACCGGATGGCGCGCCGATCGTCCGCAAGAACACGATCCGCGTACCCCACGACGTGGCGCGTTACCTGCGGCTCGGTCACCCGTGGGTGTACCGCGAGGCGATCAGCCGACCGATGCGCGAGGCGCCGGGCGAGGTCGTCGACGTCGTCGACGGCGATGGCGAGCTGTGCGGCCGCGGCCTGCTCGAGGGCGAGGGCGCGGGCGCGATCGCGGTGCGGATGTGGACCCGCGACGATCGCGCGATCGATCGCGCGCTGATCGCGGCGCGGGTGAAGAGCGCGATCGCGCTGCGCCGCCGCTTCTGCGACTTCGGCAAGCTCGGGTGCCTGCGCCTGATCAACGGCGAGTCCGACGGGCTGCCTGGCATCGCGGTCGAGCGCTACGGCGACTACCTGGTGGTGCAGCTGTTCTCGGCGTCGATCGGCGCCGCGGCCGGGCTGCGCGACGCGCTGTACGACGCCCTCGAGGCCGAGCTGGCGCCGAAGGCCTGCTACGAGCAGCGCCGTCATCGCTCCCTCGGCGGCGAGGCCCCGCGCCAGGCCGCGGCCGAGCTGGTGCGCGGCGCCGCGGCCCCGGTCGAGTTCGAGATCGCCGAGGATGATCTGCGCTTCGGCGTCGACGTCACCGCGCCGCTGTCGACCGGGCTGTTCGCCGATCTGCGCGAGGGTCGCCGCGCGATCCGCGCCTACGCCGCCGGCCGCCGCGTCCTCAACCTGTTCAGCTACACCGGCGCGATCTCGGTCTACGCCCAGGCCGGCGGCGCCGCCGAGGTGTGCGCGGTCGACGTCGCCGCCAAGTCCCACGCCCGCGCGCGCAAGAACTTCGCCGCGTCGGGCTTCGATCCCGAGAAGCCCGAGCACATCGTCGGCGATGCGTTCAAGGTCCTGGCCCGGTTCGCCGAGCGCAACCGCCGCTTCGATCTGATCGCGCTCGATCCGCCGGCGTTCGCGTCGGCGGCGGCGCGCGGCGGCAAGCCGTGGAGCGCGCTCAAGGACTACGGCGAGCTGGTGGCCGCGAGCCTCGCGGTGCTCGAGCCCGGCGGGCTGCTCGCGACCGCATCGTCGACGCACAAGATCTCGTCGAGCGAGTTCGACGCCGCGCTCGCCGAGGGCGCGTGGAAGGCCGGCACCGGCCTCACGATCATCGATCGCCGCGGCCTGCCGGTCGACTTCCCGGTCGACCCCGGCTTCCCCGACGGCAACTACCTGAAGTTCTCGATCGCCGTCCGCGGGTAGCCAATCAGCGCTCCACCGTGCACAGTTCGCCGATGCGGTGGCTCGCGCTCTGCGCGCTCGTGCTTGCGCTCGTCGGGTGCGAGCGACCCGCGGCCGGGCCGCGCGCGATCGATCGATCGCTGATCGCGGTGTCGTCGAAGATCCACCTCCGCACCGACGCGATCGGCGTCGATCGCTTCGCGTCGCAGGCCACCTTCGTCCTGGTCGACGCCGACAACCTCGGCGACGTCGACGCCGACGTCACCCTCGGCGGCATCCTGGTCGACGCCGACGGCCGCGAGCTCGGCCCGCTGCGCCCCGAGTCGCTGCGCATCCCCGCCCACGGCCGCCGCACCTTCGCGCTGATCGATCGCGCGCGGACCGCGCGGCCGACCGCGACCGGCGCCCGCATCGACGTCCGCGGCGCGCAGGAGCCGCGCTTCGCCGAGCCGGTCCGCATCACCGACGGCCGGGTCTACCGCGACGGCGATCGCGTCGTCGTCGCCGGGATGGTGACCAACCCCAACGATCGGCCGTGCATCGCGATGGTGCTGGCCGGGTTCCACGATCGCGACGGCAAGCCGCTGACCCGACCGTTCTCGGCCTTCGAGCTCGGCGGCAACGCGTCGCGGCCGACCCGCTTCGTCGGCCCGCCCGGCTCGACGGTCGGCTACATCTTCGTCGGCGACATCGTGTTCTGCCCGCGCTCGGGCTGCGAGGTCCAGCGCGTCGAGCAGAAGCTGTGGTGAGCCGCCAGTTGCGCTGACTGGCGCCGCCGCTACGGGGTGCCGCCGCTGGTCAGCAGGCCGGTCCAGCCGCCGAACGGGCCGTGCTCGATGTAGCGCATGAACGCGCCGTCGCTGTTGGTGGTCCAGTACGAAACGCGGCCGTCGGTGTGGCGCCACATCAGCTTGCGGTCGGCGCCGGCCGCCACGGTCCAGCCGCCGTACGGGCCGTTGTCGATCGTGTTGATGGTGTCGCTGAGCGGGTTGAGGTTCCACTGCGTGACGCGGCCGTCGGTGTACCGCCACAGGATCTCGTTGTTGGAGAAGCTGATGAGGGTCCAGGCCGGCGACATCGCGTACGCCGCCCCGCGCTGCTGGTTGCCGGCGTCGTCGAGGTACCAGATCGAGAGCCCGCCGTCGGTGTGCCGCCACAGCAGCTTGTTGTTGGCGTAGGCCACGGCCCGCCAGCCGGCCATCGGGGCGTAGGCGATGCTGCTCAGGTAGCCACCGGTCGCGTTCACCGTCCACAGCGAGGCCTCGCCGCTGGTGTGGGTCCACAGGATGCGATCGTTGGCGTGGCTGATCGCGGTCCAGCCGGCGAACGGTCCGTGGGCAGCCGAGGTGACGTAGTTGCCGGCGTCGTCGAGCGTCCAGTACGACATCTGATCGCTGGTGTGACGCCAGAGGATGTGGTTGTTCGACATGCTGACCGGCGCCCAGCCCGAGCCGACCGAGTGCTCGCGGTAATCGCGCTGGCTGCCGTCGGCGTTGACCGACCACAGCGAGGTCCGCAGCGCGCCCGGGTTCCACCACAGCAGCTTCGACCGCGACAGCACCTGCAGCGTCGGCGAGTGCGGCACGAGCTGGCTCATGCGCATGCCGAAGTTGCCGTTGATCGGGGCGGTGGTGCTGCAGCCGGCGCTGGTGTGGACGCCGACCAGCTCGCCGTTGTTGTCGAGGATGCCCGAGCCGGAAGTGCCGCCGGTGGTGTCGACCTGGTGGCGGAACCAGTTGCCGCTGACGTAGTCGAGGACCGGACCGGCGTGCACGACCTTCGGCACGCTGGCCGGGTGCTGGATGATCGTCACGTTGCTGCCCACCGGCGCGTCGATCGCGGCGATGTTGGCGTGGCCGTAGGTGCGGCCGGGGCTGCCGTTGAGGCGGACGATGGCGTAGTCCCAGCCGTTGGCGTTCTCCTGCTCGACGACGGCGGACACGGTGAAGTCGCGGGTCGGGCGGGCGGAGCCGTCGGGCGCGTTCTGGTAGTTGAACCGGACCGAGTGGCCGACCGCGTAGTTGCAGTGACCGGCCGACAGGAACAGGTCGTCCGAGATCAGCGTCCCGCTGCAGCCGACGCCGACGTGGAAGCCGACGCGGGCCTGGTGGCGCGCGACGAAGGCCGTGCTGACGCCGAGCGTGCCGTCGTAGTTCTCGACGTTCTGGACGTCCCAGGCGGCGCCGCACTGGGACGCCTCCTCGCTGACGCCGAGGTGGGGCTCGTCGTCGGTCACGCAGGCGGTGAGGCCGGCGCCGAGCAGGGCGGCGAGGAGCCAGGGCGTGGCGAGGGCGGGGGATAGCGGATGCATGATCTCTCGAGCTTTGCGCATGGCCCGTCAGCGCGGCCGCCGCCCGATCTTTCACATCACGCGCGCAGTTGCCGTTCATTGCCGGCAGGCGCGGTGGCCTTGCGCTACCGTGCGCACCGTGAAATCAGCAACGATCCTGGTGTGCTTCTGCTTCGCGGCGACAGCGTGCACGACGGCCGCGCGACCGGCTTCACCCGCGGTGGTGGTGGCGCCGGCCGCCGACGACCCCGAGGTCCGCGCGATCGAGGCGGTGCTGCGCGAGTTCGAGCGCGCGATCATCGCCCACGACGGCGACGCCCTTGACGCGCTCTGGCTCAGCCCCGACGTGCCGTTCCGGTCACGGCGCCTCGCAACCGCCGAGCTGAGCGCGTCCACCGGCGCCGAGTTCGCGCGCGACATGGCCGGTGCGACCGGCGTGGAGGAGCGCTTCACCGACGTCGTGATCACGCCACGCGACGGCCTGGCGATCCTCGACTCGCGCTACAGCTTCCACGCGAACGGCGCGATGACCAACCACGGCCGCGAGATCTGGGTCCTCATCCAGGCCGACGGCGTCTGGAAGATCGCGTCGGTGACGTGGTCGGTCGAGTCGGACTGACCCCTTGGATCACGGCTTGCGCCAGGTCATCGCGACCCGGGCCGATGCGCCCGTCGGCATGACTGCTCCCACGGGTAGTCAGTGATATTCACATCGGAGGATGGGTAATCTGGCAAAAATCTGTGACGTGGGAAACCGTCTGGCGTACGAAAGTAATTCTGTGCAAGGGTAGCGGCCGGGCAGCCCCACCTCGCGGTGGGAGTCGCCCTGCCTCGCCGAACCCCACTGCCGGAGCGCCGCCCGCATGCCTCGAGCTCAGATCGTCTTCGTCCTGTCCCTCTGCTCCATCGCGGTCGCCTGTCACACCGACGGCGATCTCGAGACCTCCACCGCGGCGATCGGCGGTGGTCAGGTCTGCCCGCCGGGCGAATCCTGGGTCTGTTACACGGGCCCGTCGGACACCGACAGCGTCGGCGTCTGCGACCGCGGCGTGAAGACCTGCAACGTCGACGGCAGCGGCTACGGCCCGTGTGTCGGTGAGGTCGTGCCGAGCGCCGAGCTGTGCGACGGCCTCGACAACGACTGCGACGGCGCCACCGACGACGCGTGTTCGTGTACGCCGGGCGAGGCCTCGGCCTGCTACGACGGCCCCGCCGGCACCGAGGGCGAAGGCATCTGCGCCGCCGGCACCCACGTCTGCAACGCCGACGGCGTCGGCTTCGGCGCCTGCGTCGGCTGGACCGGCCCCGCCGCCGAGATGTGCGGCGACGGCGTCGACAACGACTGCGACGGCAACCTCGACCAGGGTTGCGTGTGCCCGCCCGGCGAGACCTGGGACTGCTACGGCCACCCGTTCGAGACCGACGGCATCGGCGTCTGCCAGCGCGGCACCATGACCTGCGCCCCCGACGGCCTGGACTACGGGGCCTGCGTCGGCGAGGTCGGGCCGTCGCCCGAGGTCTGCAACGGTCTCGACGACGACTGCGACGGCACCACCGACGAGGGCTGCACCGCCTGCGTGCCGGTCGACGAGGTGTGCGGCGACGGTCTCGACAACGACTGCGACGAGCTGGCCGACGAGGATTGCGTGTGCGCGCCCGGCTCGTTGGTCGCCTGCTACGACGGCCCGCCCGGCACCGCCGGCGTCGGCACCTGCACCAACGGCGTGCGGACTTGCGACGCCAACGGCATGGGTTACGGCGCGTGCGTCGGCACGGTCGGCCCCACCGCCGAGGTGTGCGGCGACGGCCTCGACAACGACTGCGACGGCGCCACCGACGAGGGCTGCGTGTGCGCGCCCGGCTCGACGGTCGCCTGCTACGACGGCCCGCCCGGCACCGAGGGTGTCGGTGCGTGCGACAACGGCGTCGCGACCTGCGACGCGACCGGCACCGGCTTCGGCGCGTGCATCGGCTGGAGCGGTCCCAGCCCCGAGGTGTGCGGCGACGGCCTCGACAACGACTGCGACGGTGCGAGCGACGAGGGCTGCGTCTGTACGCCCGGCTCGCTGGTGAGCTGCTACCTGGGTCCGCCCGGCACGTTCGGCGTCGGCACCTGCGAGGGCGGCCTCCAGATGTGCAACCCGACCGGCACCGGCTACGGCGCGTGCGTCGGCTCGATCGGTCCCATCGACGAGGTGTGCGGCGACGGCCTCGACAACGACTGCGACGGCGCGAGCGACGAGGGCTGCGGGTGCATCCCGACCACCGAGGTGTGCGGTGACGGCGAGGACAACGACTGCGACGGCCTGTTCGACGAGCGCTGCATCGGTGACCGGGCGTGGAACGACCGCAACCGCAACGGCGTCCAGGAGGCCGGCGAGGCCGGCCTGGCCGGTGTGACGCTCTTCCTGCGCACCAGCACCGGCGCGGCCGTGGACATCGTCACCAGCAACGCGGACGGCTGGTACTACTTCGCCAACACACCTCCCGGCACGTACTTCATCGAGATCATCCCGCCCCCCACCTACGGGCTGAGCGGCAAGGATCTCGGCGGCAACGAGAACGTCGACAGCGACTTCGACGGCGAGGACATGCGCACCGACAACTTCGTCTTCCCGAACAACGGGAGCTTCACGCACATCGACGGCGGCATGTACTCGAGCACGGGCTCCTGAGCTTGCGGCGGTCGCTGCTCTAGAAGCGGAACACGACGGTGCCGCACGACTGCCCCGACGGGCAGGTCGTCGCGGCCGGGCCGTCGGTGGCGCGCAGGATCAGCGGGACGGTGATGCCGACCGCGACGACGGTGCCGACCCCGGCCCAGAACCACCAGCGCGACAGGATCGACGGGCCGCTGCGCTCGGGGCCGCTCGATCGCGTGGCGACGGCCTTGGGCTGGCGCTTCGCCTTCGCGACCTGGCGGTACAGCTCCTGGCCGGCCTCGGCGAAGGCCTCTTCGGGATCGCGCTCGCCGACCGTGACGTCGGTGGTGCCGAGCCGGGCGCCGCCGTCGGCAGCGTAGACATAGGTGCGGTACTGGCCCTCGCCGGGCAGCACGGTGACGACGACGACGTGCTCGACGCCGAGCAGCTCGCCGACCGCGGCGAGGCCGGCCTGGGCCTCGGCCTTGGCGATCGGATCGCCGAGGCGGCCCTCGAGGATCGCGCTGGCGTCGGCCAGCTCGTCGGCGCGGTTCGACTGCTCGAGGGTCGCGGCGAGCCGGGCGACGGCCTTGCTCGACACCCGGACCGGCTCGACCCGCCGCATCGATCCGGCGCGGCGCAGGGTGACGTAGTGCGTGCCCTCGGTCAGGCCGTCGACCACGGTCGGCGTGAAGCCGACGAAGTTGCCGTCGACGTAGGCGAGGGCGCCGTCGGGAGAGCTCGACAGATCGATCGAGCCGGTGCTGAGCTTCGCGATCTGCGCCTGGGCCTTGCCCCAGATCGGCATCACCACCGCGGGCTGGATGTCGGGATCGGGGAGCTGATCGGGTCGCCACGCCAGCAGCGCGACGAAGGTCGCGACCGCAGCCTTGGACTCCCCCGCGATCGCCTGGGCGGTGCCGAGGAACAGCTGGGCCCGCGCGAGGTCCTGCTTCTGGGTCCAGGCCAGCACCCGCGCCAGCTGGTTGGTCGCGCCCTGGAGCTTGAGCACCGCGGGCTTGGCCTGGCCGCGTCGCAGCATGGTCTCGCCGGTCGTGAGCAGGCCGCGCGCCTCCGATACCTGATCGTCGGGGATGGAGTTGAACTTCGCAGCCAGGCGATCGTCGTGATCGACGACCAGGAGGCGGCGGTCGCGGCGCAGCGCGCGCTCCATCGAGATCGCGACCGTGGCCTTGCGGGCGGCGCCGAGCTTCACGCCGTCGGCGGCATGGATGAGCACCGCGATCGCGACCTCGGGCTTGCCGGCCTCGACTGCGTCGCCGTCGTCGCCGCGGGCGCCGCCGAAGGTTGCGGCCAGCGCTGCGATCGCGAGCAGGGCCGCGCGGCGCGTCACTCGTCGATCGCTCCCGGCTCGGCGGGCACCGCGCCGAGCTCGCGCGCCAGCCCGGCCAGGTACGGATCGGTCGCGACCAGCTCCTGCATCAGCGCGCGCAGCTCGGTCGCCAGCTCCGGATCGGCCTCGGTCCCGACCGCGCCGTCGATCAGCGCCGCCAGCGCGTCCTCGGTCCGCATCGATCCCGACTGCAGCGCGGCCGCGAGCTGCGCGATCTGCGCGTCGCTGACGCCGCGCGACGGATCGGCAGCGGCGCTGGCGTCGGGCCGTTCCAGCCCGTCGAGCCCATCGGGGCCGTCAGGATCGTCAGGTCCCGTCGGACCGCTCGGCCCGGCTGGACTGCCACCGCTGGGACGCTGGATGCCGCTGGTCATCGTCGACTCCTCGAAGGTACTGCATCCGGAGATGGGCCGCTATCGGCCGCCGGGCCGGTCGGTTGCGTCACAGCGATCGGGCAGGCATGCTCCGACGCCATGGTCTCTTCGACCGGTCGCGTGCTCTCGCTCGCTGTCAACCTCGCGATCGTCGTCGGGCTCGCCGCCTGTGGACCGAAAGGATCGGGGACCGGGCCGAGCAGCGGCGCCGCCTCCGAGTTCGCCGGGCTCCGCTTCATCCCTCCGGACGCTACCTATGCGCTGGTCACCCGCCGCAGCGAGGACGCGATCCTGGTGCTGCGGGATCTGGCCGACTCGCTCGGGCTGATCGAGGGCGAGGACGCGGCGTCGATCGGCGCCGACCTCAAGCGCGAGCTCGGCTTCGATCCGCTCAGCGTCGCGGCGATCGGCGAGCAGGGCATCGATCTGACCCGCGGGCTGGCGCTGTGGTCGCGCGGCGTCGGGCCGTCGATCGCGATCCCGCTCAGCGATCCGGCCCGGCTGATCGCGATGATCGAAGATCACCGCAGCCACGGTGCGGTGGTGCAGGTCGAGCGGGTCGGCGCCGTCGAGCTGTACTCGTGGCGGCCCGACCGCGACGTCGCGGTCCACTGGGCGATCGTCGACGACTGGCTGCTCGCGCACCTCGAGCTGCGCGAGGAGCACGAGGGCGAGCGCGCGTGGTTCGACGCCGCCCTCGCCGCCAAGGGCCGCTTCGGCGCCGAGGCCGACTTTGCCGCGGCGCGGACCCAGGCGATGGCGCGCGTCGGGACGCCCGGCGTGGTCGCGGTGGTCCGCGTGCCCGCGCTGTTCGCGTCGCCGCTCGGCCACGGGCTGCGGTCGTGTCGCGACACCCTCGGCAAGGTCGGCCGGATCTTCATCGCCGCCGCCACCGAGGGCAAGGACGCGCGCGGCGCGATCGTCGCCGAGCTGCCCGGCGGGGTCGCCGGCATCCGCGCCACCCAGCTGGCGCTGCCGTCGGGCTGGATCGCCGCCCGCGGCGCCGCGCCGCTGCAGGCCGAGCTCGGCCTCGATGTCCGCGAGGTCGCGCCGCTGTGGGGCAGCTGCCTCGACGTCGACGATCTCGGCGAGCTGGCGACCGAGGCCGGCATCTACGGCGGCCGCGGCTTCGTCCACGACATCGATCCCGGCGACCTGAAGGGCCGCGGCGCCGTCGCTGCGGTCGGTGAGGGCCGCGCGTTCACCGAGCTGCTCGAGGAGCTGCCGGTGCCCGACTTCCTGCGCAAGCACCGCAAGGTCGGCGCGGCCGCGGTCGTCGACGTCAACGTCCCGATGATGCCGCGCCTGAGCTACGCGTTCCTTGGCGCCACCGCGGTCGTCGCGGTCGAGACCGCGATCGATCCGCTGCTCGGCGCGCCCGAGCCGGCCGGCGACGAGCTGGCGCGGCTCGAGGTCCGACCCCAGGCGTGGAGCGAGGAGGTCTGGGATCAGCTGCTCGCGACGGTCATGGCGCGCGAGCGGGTCCGCGGCCGCGCGGTGCGCGGGCTGCGACGCTGGTCACTCGGCTCGGTGATCGTCCGCCTCGACGGCGACGCGGTGGTGATCGATCTGCACGGTCAGCGATGAAGGCAGCGCGAGATTCTGTGGTAACGACCAGCTCCCAGGTACCCGTGGCCGACCCCGTCATCTCCCTGCGCGACATCACCAAGAGCTACGGCAGCGGCGCCGCCAAGACCCAGGTCCTGCGCGGCGTGTCGCTCGACGTCGCGCCCGGCGAGCTGATCGCGCTGGTCGGGCAGTCGGGCTCGGGCAAGTCGACGTTGCTCAACATCATCGGCGGCCTCGACAAGCAGGACAGCGGCCAGGTCACCGTGCTCGGCCACGACTACGGCAAGACCCGCGAGTCCGAGCTGGCGCGGCTGCGCAACCGATCGATCGGCTTCGTGTTCCAGGCCTTCAACCTGCTCGATCACCTGACCTGCCTCGGCAACGTGATCCTGCCGTCCAACTTCGCGGCGGCGGCGGCCGCGATCGGCGCCGAGCGGCGTGGCCTCGACGCCCTGGCCCGGGTCGGGCTCGCCGACTACGCGCACCGTCGACCCGGCGAGCTGTCGGGTGGTCAGAAGCAGCGCGTCGCGATCGCGCGCGCGCTATTCGGCAAGCCGCAGCTGCTCCTGTGCGACGAGCCGACCGGCAACCTCGACTCGGCGACCGGCGCCGAGGTCATCGACTTCTTCAAGGAGCTGAACGCCAAGGACGGCGTCACCCTCGTCATCGTCACCCACGAGCGCCGGGTGTCGACGATCGCGCAGCGGGTGATCGCGATGCGCGACGGCGCCATCGTCGAGGGCGCCGCCGCCGACACCGCGCAGCCCGGCAGCCTCGACGATCTCGGAGGTCCCGCATGATGCCCGGCGACAACATGGTGCGCATGGTCGTCGCCAACGCGACCCGCAGCCCCAAGCACTTCATCCTGTCGGCGTTCGGCATCGTCGTCGGCATCGGCGCGTTCGTGTTCTTCCTGGCCGGCACGCTGGGCGTGAAGAACGTGCTGCTCGGCAAGGTGTTCCCGCTCGATCAGGTCGAGGTCATCGCGCCTCACACCTCGATCGCCGGCAAGAACCTGTCGCAGAAGCTCAACGCCGAGACCGTCGCCAAGATCAAGGCGCGCCGCGAGGTCAAGGAGGCGCTGCCGCGCATGACCTTGCAGTTCCCCGCGACCGGCTTCGGCAAGTTCGAGGGCCAGGACATCCGCTTCGAGGTCGGCGGCTTCACCGACGGCATCCCGGCCCAGCACGTCGCCGACGATCCCAAGCTGATCGACGTCTTCAAGGACTGGGACGGCGAGGGCGCGATCGGCCCGGCCTGCACGCCGACCAAGGGCGGCATCCCGTGCCCCGACAAGGCGTGGCAGTACTGCGACCGCACCGACAACATGTGCCACAAGCGCATCCCGGTGATCGTGTCGCCGACGGTGCTCGAGCTGTACAACAGCCAGATCGCCGACTCCCACGGCCTGCCCCACATCGGCGTGATGGAGCAGTTCATCGCCGAGCGCGGCCGCGAGCGCATGCACTTCGCGATGGGCCTCGGCGACACCATGGTCGCCGGCTCGAACCTGACGATCGACGCCGGCAAGCGCCGCGAGGTCGGGGCGATCCTGGTCGGGGTGTCGACCAAGGCGCGCCAGGTCGGCCTGACGATCCCGATCGGCTACGTCGAGCGATGGAACCGCGAGTACGCCGGTGACCAGGTCGCGAGCGAGTACTCGTCGATCATCGTGACCCTGAAGAACAAGGATCAGCTCGCGCCGTTCTCGCAGTGGCTGCAGGACGAGATGAAGCTGAAGCTCGACGACTCGCTCGGCGAGCAGTTCGCGACCGCGATGTTCGTCATCACCAGCGTGCTGATCGCGATCTCGTTCGTGATCGTGGTGATCAGCGCGATCAACATCGCCCACAACTTCTTCATGCAGGTCAGCGAGCGGCGGCGCGAGATCGGCGTCCTGCGCGCGGTCGGCGCCACCCGCGCCGACGTCATGGGGATCATCCTCGGCGAGTCCGCGATCATCGGCGTCGCCAGCGGGATCGCCGGCAGCCTGCTCGCGGTCGGCTTCGGCACGCTGGTCGACTGGGCGTCGTCGCGGTTCCTGCCGAAGTTCCCGTTCAAGCCCGACACCTACTTCGACTTCACCTGGTGGATCTTCGCGCTCGCCCTCGGCTTCTCGCTGCTGTTCTGCGTGCTCGGCGGCCTCCTGCCCGCCTACCGCGCGTCGCGGCTCGAGCCCGCCACCGCGCTCGCCGCGAACTGACCCGGTCCGAACCACCGGGTCAGGGCGTCGTGGAGGCCGCGATCGGTGCCGTCGCCGACCCACGCGACGTGGCCGTCGGGCCGGATCAACACCGCGGCCGGAGCCGCGACCGCGCCGAGCACGGGCAGCAGCCACGCGCCCGGGTAGCGAGCGTCGATCCGCCGGACCCGATCCGCCCACGGCGCGAGGTCGAGGGTCGCGGTCGCGGTCGCGCCGAGGTCGAGCAGGATCGGCCGCGCCGCGTGCAGCAGCGTGTACACCCGCCGCGGACCGTCGGCGGTGACCAGCTCGAGATCCGGCATGCGGCGCCCGAGCAGCGGGTGTCCCGCGCCGAGGTCGTAGTGGATGTCGAGGCCCGACATCATCGCGCCGTAGCGCTGGCGCGGCTCGTCCCGCTGCAACAGCTCGGCGACCGTGTCGCGCAGCGCGGCCGTGCGGTCGTCACCGCGGTTGAGCGCGGTCTGCGCCATCGTCGTCCGCAGCACGCGCGCGCCGATCGGGTGGCGCTCGGCCTGGTAGGTGTCGAGCAGGCTGTCGGGCGCGGTGCCGTCGACGACCTGCGCTAGCTTCCAGCCCAGGTTCACCGCGTCCTGGACGCCGAGGTTCAAGCCCTGGCCGCCCGCCGGAGAATGGACGTGCGCCGCGTCGCCCGCGAGCAGCACCCGCCCGACGCGGTACGTCGCCGCCTGCCGCGCCAGGTCGGTGAAGCGCGACAGCCAGGTGACGTCGTGGACGCCGAAGTCGGTGCCGTAGACCGCGACCAGCGCCGCGCGCAGCTCGTCGAGCGTCGGCTCGTCGCCGCGCTCGACCCGCGGCTCGGTCGACATCACCCGCACCCGCTTGCCGTCGTCGAGCTTGCCGATGCCGTGGATGCCGCGGTCGTCGCGGCGCATGCCCCACGCCGGCTCGCCGGTCATCGCCGCCTCGGCGA
>JAYTAJ010001275.1:0-5501 GCA_043737575.1 Myxococcales bacterium
GCCTTGACGTCGGGCGCGGTCATGATGCTGCCGTTGGACGCCAGCGGGTTGGCGCCGAGCGCGAGGAAGTAGTCGGTGCGATCGATGTCGGGCACCGGCATCAAGAGCTGCTCGCCGAACATCGTCAGCGCCGCGAGCATGTGCGGCAGCTGATCGACCGACGTCGCCGAGAACGCGTTCTTGGTCTTCAAGCCGCGCAGGAAGATCGTGCCGTAGGTCATGAGGCCGAGGTTGTGCGCCGTCGGGTTGCCCTGGTAGACGCCGATCGCGTCGGCGCCGTGCTCGGCGCGGATCGCGCGCAGCCGGGTCGCGACGTGATCGAGCGCGACGTCCCACTCGACCTCGCGCCAGGTCGCGCCGTCGCGCATCATCGGCCGCCGCAGTCGATCGGGATCGTGGTGCAGATCGGCCAGCGCGCTGGCCTTGGGGCACAGGTAGCCCTTCGAGAACGGATCGGCGGCGTCGCCGCGGATCGACACCACCTGCGCGCCTTCGACCTCGATCGCGACGCCGCAGGTAGCCTCGCACAGGGGACAGCTGCGATAGTGGGTCTCGGGCATCGGCCCGGAGTGTAGCAGCCATGACCGTCCTGACCCTCGACGACCTCCACCGTCTGCACCCGTGGCCGCGCCAGTACGGCGACGGCAAGCGGATCGAGTACCTGTGGCACTTCGATCTCGACGCGGCGCCGGCCGACGTCTGGCGCGTCACCGCCGATACATCGCGCCTGAACCGCGCGCTCGGCACCGCCGAGATGCACTTCGCGGAGCGCGGCCGCGAGCGCTGGGGCACGTCGCGCAGCGGCGGGCGCGGCCACGAGTGGCTCGAGGTGCCGTGGAACTGGGTCGCCGGCGAGTGGCTCGAGTGCGTGCGCGTCTACACCCGCGGCTATCCCAAGGTGATGCACGCGATCCAGCGCGTCGAGGCCCGCGGCACCGGGTCGCGCTTCTACGCGTACTTCGGCTTCTTGCCGCGCGGCTTCGTCGGCGCGGCGGCGATCAAGCTCGGCTTCGGCTCCCTCGAGACGACCTTTCGCAAGGTCCTCGCCGCCGCCGATCGCCAGATGTCGGCGCTGGTGCCCGCGGCGCTGGTCGTGACGCCGCCGGCGCTGTCGCCCGACGCGGCGTCGCGGGTCGCGACCATCCGCGCCGAGCTGCTCGCCAAGGCACTCGACGCCGACGTGGTGACCCGGCTGTGCGACTGGATCTCGACCGGCGACGACGAGGATCTCCACCGCATCCAGATCCGCGAGCGGGCCCGAGCCTGGGGCCTCGACGAAGAGCGCGTGCTCGCGGTGGCGCTGCACGCGACCCGCGCCGGCCTGCTCGACCTGTCGTGGGACATCGTGTGCCCACACTGCCGCGGCGCCGAGGGCGTCGGCACGCTCGGCGATCTGCCGACCGCGGCGCGCTGCGACACCTGCGCGCTCGACTTCGGCACCGATCGCGAGAACACGATCGAGATCACCTTCCGCGTCCATCGCTCGATCCGCGACATCGCCGAGCGCAGCTTCTGCAGCGCCGAGCCGGCGCGCAAGGGCCACGTCCGCCTCCAGCACCTGCTGCCGGCGGGCGCGGTCGTCGAGCTCGCGCCGACCCTGGCGCCGCGCCGCTACCGGGCCCGCGTCGAGGGCGAAGAGCGCTACGGCTACCTCGACGTCGCGCCGAGCGGCGACGCCGCCGTGCAGTGGCGGGCCAGCGACGCGCCCGGCGCGCGCGCGGTCGCCGCGATGCCGCGGCTGGTGCTCGAGAACGATCGCGCCGACGCCGCCCTGTTCGTCCTCGAGGACGCCCAGTGGTCCGACGTCGCGCTGCGGCCCGGCCGCCTGCTGTCGTTCCAGGAGTTCCGCGATCTGTTCAGCGAGGAGTACCTCGGCGCCGACGTCCAGCTCGCGATCGGCGAGCAGACGATCCTGTTCACCGACATGGTCGGCTCGACCGAGCTGTACGCGACGCGCGGCGATCCCGCGGCGTTCATCGAGGTCCGCCGCCACTTCGCCGAGGTGTTCGGCTTGATCGGCGCGCACCGCGGCGCGGTCGTGAAGACGATCGGCGACGCCGCGATGGGCGCGTTTGGCGATCCGCTCGACGCCGTGCGCTGCGCCAAGGCGATCCACGATCGCTTCCCGCCCGGCCGCGCCGACTCGGTCGCGGTGCTGCGCATCTCGCTCAACACCGGGCCGTGCATCGCGGTGCGGCTGAACTCCAACATCGACTACTTCGGCGGCACCGTGAACGTCGCCGCCAAGCTCCAGGCCCTCGCCGAGTCGTGGCAGATCGCGATGGCGAAGACCACCTACGACGCCCCCGGCGTCGCCGCCTGGCTCCGCGATCAGGGCGCCACGATCGAGGACCTCGGCTACCGCTCCAAGGCCCTGCCCGACGAGATTCCCGTCCGCCGCTGGACCGTCTACGGCGCCGCGCCGCCGCCTTGACCGAGGGCGGTCAAGGACGGCAGCCGAGCGGCAATAGCCGGTCGACCTCGGTCGTCGTGCTCGACGCGATCGTCCCGGATGGTGCGGCGACGCCAGTCGTAGCGCCCGCGCAGATCGGCGGGCACCGCGGTGAGATCACATCGCGGGTGGATCGGTGGCGACGCCCGCGAGCCGCGCGTAGACGCCGTAGTAGATCGGATCGGCGACCGACGCGAGGAACGTGTCGTGGGCGAAGCGATCGGTGCCGCGGAGGTCGCGCTGGTTGAACTCTGACAGCGGCCGCGACGTCGCGTACGGCGTCCACCCGCGATCGGTGCGCCGCGACGCTGCCGGCAGGATGTCGAGGAAGCGGCCGTCGTCGTGGCCCCGCACGTGAATCACCAGCACCACCCGATAGGCAGCGCCGGTCGGCACCTCGCCGCTGACCGCGGTGAGGCGTTGGCGATCGGCGTCGAACCACAACGGCCCGACGCGGTAGCTCGCAGCGTCGGGGCCGCGCCGCTCGATCCGGAACGGGTAGTGCGCGGCGATGACCTCCTCGGTCACCGCGACCATCGTCGGCAACGGCGTGCGGTAGTAGGAGCGACGCACCTCGCTGGCGTGCATGCCGCACGCCGTCAGCAGCAGGACCACGCCGAACAGGAACACCACGAAGGCGCTGCGGATCGAATGGGTCATGCGATCCTGGAGTGGGCGCGCGCGCGATGTCGCACGACGATCGTCGTCGCGTGGTCTGGCTCGACGCGCCCGGGTCGGCGGCGCAGTCGCCACATCGGTTGCATCGCTGCAATTTTCGCGGCTTCGATGCAGTGCCGCGTATTTCCGCCTGTGCATCGGCGGCACAGGGGCGTGCAGCCATCGGTTGATACCTGACGTCGCCGCCGCCAGCGCACGCAGGCTTGGAAGCGGCGCAGTCGCGGCATGCGACTTGCTGACCGCGTCGTCATGCCCATTCGAGCGCGTCTATTCATTCCTGTCCTCGCCATCGGCCTCGCGGCGGCTGGCTGCGCCAACTTCTCCCAGCTGCAGGACGCCGAGACCCTGCCCAAGGGTCAACAGAGCGTGACCATCGGCGCCTCGTTCACGAAGTACGAGACCGACATCGACGACGACGGCGAGAACGAGAGCGTCAACGTCCCCGCGATCGTCGTCGGCGCTCGCCGTGGCCTCACCGACAAGCTCGAGGCCCAGGCCACCGCGTGGATCCCGCTCGGCGCCCGCGCTGGCCTGAAGTACCAGCTGCTCGGCGAGTCGGGGAAGGTCGGGCCCCACCTGTCGGTCGGCGGTCACGTCGGCTACCTGTCGATCTCGGCGTCGTCGGAGGGCTCCGAGGACGACGCCAGCGCGCACTTCCTCGACGTCTACGTCCCGGTCTACGTCGGCTATCGCGTCAGCCCCGGCTTCGAGGTCTACGGCGCGCCGCAGTACATCTTCCGCTCGGTGTTCGGCGACGGTGACAGCGCGACCGGCCACGTGACCGGCGCGACGCTCGGCATCGCGGTCGGCCAGAAGTCCAAGCTGTTCATCGAGGCCGGCGGCTTCTACGACACGCTGTACGACGCGCCGATCATCAACACCGCGATCGGCATCGGCCTCTAGCCGGCCTTGTCGATCGCGCGCAGCAGCGACAGCACCTCCTGCCGCGCCTCGAGCCGATCGGGGAAGCGCTGCGGCAGCGCCGCGTGCAAGGTCGCGGCGAGGGCGTCGACGTCGAGGGTGTCGCCGAGGGTGACGCCGAGCGCGGCGGCCCACGAGGTGAGGCGATGCGGCGTCGGCGTCGGGCCGGTGCGGCGCAGGCCGAGCTGCGCGAGCAGATCGCTGCGCTCGCCCGCGAGCGCGTCCATCGCGTCCATGGTCCGGACCTGGTCGCCGCAGCGGACCTGCCAGGTCCAGGTGCCGCTGTCGAGCGCGAGGCGCGGGGTGACCTCGATCGCGAGGACGTCGCCGGCGCGGGCGACCAGCGCGGGCTCGAGCGGCAGCACGGTCTGCACCCAGTGGGTCGCGGCGGCGCCGACCGCCGACGACAGCTCGACGCCAGGCGCGAGGGTCGCGACGAAGCTCACCGCGATCGCGGTGACCGGCCCGTCGACGGCGATCGCCGCGGTGCCGACGAAGCTCGCGGGCAGCTCGGCGTCGCTGGCGATCGCGGGCCCGCGGGTCTCGGGGCCGACCAGCTCGTCGGCGGCGAGCCGGGTCCAGGCGACGCGGTGGCGCAGGCGCGCGGTGATCGCGGTCATGCGCAGGCCGTGCAGGTCGTCGAGCGCGGCGAGATCGGCGGCGAGCCCACGCGGCCGCGCCGCGGCGAACACCAGCTGGTAGCCGGACGGGATCATCACCGCACCGTCGGCGGCGAGCCGGCGCGCCAGCCGATAGACCTTGTGGCTCTGCTCGGCGGGCGCGAAGTGGCCGAGCATCTCGGCGACGATCACGCGGGGCGGCTCGGGCAGCGCGGTCAGCTCCGCGAGGTCGGCGCGGATCGGCTCGACGACGTGCGCGAGCTGGTTGGCGGCGAGGTGCTCGCGGACCAGCGCGATCGCCCCGGTCCGCTCGACCGCGTAGACCCGCCGCGCCCCGGCCCGCGCCGCCAGCATCGCGAGCACGCCCGAGCCGCTGCCGATGTCGAGGACGACGTCGCCCGGCCGCACCACCGCGGCGATCGCGCGGGCGTAGGCGTCGACCCGCACTCGATCGAGCAGCATCCCGGCCTGCTCGGCGGGGTCGGGGTAGCCGTACAAGGTCGGCATTCAGGCCCGCGTCAGCACTAGCTGGTGGTTGCCGAGGGTGCGCTCGGCGAACGCGGCCTCGGAGAACCCGAGGTACAAGGTCCACGCCCGCACGAACGCGTCGTCGAAGCCGAGCCGGCGCAGGCTCGGCAGCGCGGCGACGAAGCGGTCGCGCCACGCCGCGAGGGTCGGCGCGTAGTCGGGGCCGATGTCGTCGGCCGACTCGATCGCGAGGCCGGTGCCGCGCAGCGCGGCGCCGATCGCGCCGAGCGACGGGATGAGCGACCCGGGGAAGATGTACGTCTGCATCCAGTCGACCGAGCGGCGGTAGTGATCGAAGCGAT
>JAYTAJ010001276.1:0-2383 GCA_043737575.1 Myxococcales bacterium
GCCGCAAGGCCAGGCGCAAGCCACAGGAGAAGAAGCGATGAGCAAGCTGAAGGTCGTCCCCGGAGCCCCGAACGAGATCATCTTCGAGCGCGAGTTCGACGCGCCACGCCGCCTGGTGTGGAAGGCGATGAGCGAGCCGGCGCTGATCAAGCGGTGGATGGGCGGCAAGCGCTCCACCGTCAGCAGCACCGAGGTCGACCTGCGGGTCGGCGGCCGCTACCGCAACGCGTTCCGCACCCCCGACGGCCACGAGTTCGCGTTCGTCGGCGAGTACCGCGAGATCAGCGACGGCCGCATCGTCCACACCGAGCAGATGGAGGGCGCGCCCGGCGAGGCGGTGGTGACGATCACGCTGACCGAGCACGGCGGCAAGACCGCGATGCGCATGGTCATGGCGTTCGAGTCGAAGGAGCTGCGCGACATGGTCGAGGCCACCGGCATGGCCGATGGCGCCGGCGAGAGCTACGACGAGCTCGACGCGCTCCTCACCAACCTGTGATCGCGTCGGCATCCGTCAGGGTATGGTGCCGGCCACCATGCACTCGCGATCGCTCTGCCTGTCCGTCCTCATGGCGTGTGGCGCGTGCGCGGGCAACGGCGCCTCGCGCTCCCCCGCGGCGCCGCCGGGTGACCTCGACCACGTGGTCTTCTCCGACGGCACGACGATCGACTTTCCGGTGATGACCGCGCTCGCCGACGGCCGGGTGCTCGCGACCGGCGGGGTCGACGACGCGCAGCGCTCGGCGGTGGCGCGGGCCGAGATCTGGGCCAGCGGCCGCTGGACGGCGCTCGCGCCGATGCCGAGCCCGCGGTCCGAGCACGTCGCCACGTTGCTCGCGAGCGGCGCCGTGCTGATCACCGGCGGCTACGAGCCAGCCGGCCCTGGCCTCGACACCCAGACGGCGACCGTCCTGCGCTGGGACGAGGTGGGCGGCTTCACCGAGCTCGCGCCGATGAACGTCCCGCGGCGTCGTCACAGCGTCACGGTCCTGCCGAACGGCCGGGTCCTCGTGGTCGGCGGCGACAACGACAGCGCGCCGATCGAGACCGCCGAGGTCTACGACCCCGCGAGCAACGCGTGGATCCCGACCGGCCCGCTGGCAAGCGGGCGGATGGATCACACCGCCACCCTGCTGCCGGATGGCCGGGTGGCGGTGGTCGGCGGGCTCGACTGCTGCGATAGCATCGGGTCGATCGAGCTCTGGGATCCCGCGACCGGCGTGTTCACGTCGGGCGGGACGCTCGCCATCGGACGCATCAACCACGAGGTGGAGGTCGCCGCCGACGGCGCCCTGCTCGTCCGAGGCGGCAGCCACGTCGTCGAGACCGAGGGCGGCCCCAAGGACTACGAGGATCTCACCGACGAGGAACGCATCGTGATGCCGCCGCGCCGTTGAAACGCTAGATTCGACCCATGGCAGTCGAGCGACGATCGAATCCGTGGGTGACGTACGTGTTGATCGCCGCGAACCTCGCGGTGTTCGTCGTCGAGCTGGCGGCGGGCGCTGATGCGTTCTCGCCGACGTCGCCGGAGCTGCTCGACCTCGGCGGCAACTTCGCGCCGCTGACCCTGGACGGCGAGCCGTGGCGGCTGGTGTCGGCGATGTTCCTCCACGCGGGCGTGCTCCACCTCGGGCTCAACATGCTGGGCCTGTTCCAGGGTCGCTTCGTCGAGACGATTTTCGGGCGCCTCGGCTTCGTGGCGATCTACGCGATCGCCGGGCTGCTCGGCGGCGTCGCGGGCCTGCTGCGCAACGGCGACGCGGTGTCGGTGGGCGCGTCGGGCGCGGTGTTCGGCGTGTACGGCGCGTTCGGCGCGTTCCTGGTGCTGCGCAAGGCGGCGATCGAGGAGGCGGCCTGGCAGGGCGCGGCGCGGCAGATGGGCATCTTCCTCGCGATCAACCTGGTCTTCGGCTTCGCGACGCCCGGCATCGACATGTCGGCGCACATCGGCGGGCTGATCGGCGGCTTCGCGGTCGGCGCGGCGCTGATCGCGGGCCCGTCGGCGGCGCGCCAGCGCACCGTCCGCGCGATCGGCCTCCTCGCCGCGGGGCTGGCGCTGACCGGCGTCGCGCTGGTCGCGATCCCGGCGCGGGCCGACGTCACCACCATGCTGCGCGAGCTCGATCGCGTCGAGACCGCGTGCGTCGCGCGCTACGACGCGATCGCGGCCCTCGCCGACGCGGGGACGATCACCGAGCCCCAGGCCGCCGACGAGATCGAGCGCGACGTGCTGGTGCCGTGGCGCGCGATCCAGATCAAGCTACGCGACTTCGGCGGTGCGCCCGACCGGCTGGCGTCGATGATGTCGGCCCTCGAGGCCTACGTCGCCGCCCGCGAGCGGTTGTGGACGACGACGATCGCGGCGATCCGGGCGCCGACC
>JAYTAJ010001277.1:0-2382 GCA_043737575.1 Myxococcales bacterium
AACCTCAAGCTGACCGAGGTCGCGAGCGGCCTGCGCAGCCCGGTGTTCGTCGCCGCGCCGGTCGCCGACGGTCGGGTGTTCATCGTCGAGCAGCCCGGCCGCATCCGGGTGATGCGCGACGGCAATGTGCTCGCGGCGCCGTACCTCGACATCCAGGATCGAGTCGATCCGACCGGCGAGGAGGAGGGCCTGCTCGGCCTCGCGTTCCACCCGAGCTTCCCGACCAACGGCAAGTTCTACGTCCACTACACGTCGAACGAGGGCACGCTGGTCGTCGCCGAGTACACCGCGACCCCGTCGAGCGACACCGCCAACCCGACCGAGCGGCGGCTGATGAGCGAGGCGCACAACTACGACAACCACAACGGCGGCACCGTCGCGTTCGGCCCCGACGGCTTCCTCTACATCTCGATGGGCGACGGCGGCGGCGCCGACAACTTCCTCGAGCACGGCCAGAACCCCCAGTCGAAGCTCGCCAAGCTGCTGCGGGTCGACGTCGACAGCGCGACCTTGCCGTACGGCATCCCGCCGAGCAACCCGTGGGCGACCAGCGGCGGCGTGCCCGAGATGTTCGCGTGGGGGTTGCGCAACCCGTACCGCTTCGCGATCGATCCGGCGAGCGGCGACGTCTTCATCGGCGACGTCGGCCAGGGCACCTACGAGGAGGTCGACTACATCCCGAACGGCACGGTCGGCACCAACTTCGGCTGGGCGGTGTTCGAGGGCCCCGACTGCTTCACCGCCGATCCGCAGGGCAACCAGGGCTGCTCGTCGCCGGGCGCGTACACCCGCGCGGTGGTCGAGATCGATCGCCGCAGCAACGGCGAGAACTCGGTGATCGCGGGCGCGGTCTACCGCGGCACCTGCATGTCGGATCTCGGCGGCGTGTTCTTCTACGGCGACTACGGCTCGGGCAAGGTCAAGACGCTGCGCATGCAGGGCGGCCAGGCGGTCGATCGCCTGGATCGCACCGACGACGTCGATCCCGACGGCCTGCTCTACCAGCAGCTCGCCAGCTTCGGCGTCGACGGCTTCCAGGAGCTCTACGTCACCGCCCGCACCAGCGGCCGGGTGTATCGGATCGAAGTCGAGTGAGCCCGGCCGAGGCGCGGGTGCGGGCGGCGCTCGACGCCGGGGCCGCGCCAGATCGCGACGACGTCGCCGCGCTGGTGGCGCTGCTCGACCTGGTCCGGGCCGAGTCGGCCGAGCGCTGGGACGCGATCGGTCGGCTGGCCCCCGCGGCCAAGGCCCACCGCGATCGCGCCGACGACGCGCGGCGGTTGCTGGCCGGGCTCCACGCGGCGCTGGTGGCGGGATCGATCGACGCGGCGGCGCGCGCCGACTGGGAACGGCGGATCGGCGTTATGCTCGCGGTCCATGGCTGACGACCTGCCCAAGCCCGAGCCCAAGGAAATCGACGAGAAGCTGGCGATGCAGCTCCGTCACATGATCGAGGACAACGTGTTGAAGGGCGTGCCCTACGGCGAGGAGCGCTGCGACAACTGCCTCTACTACCTCGACCCCGACGACAAGCTCGCCTACTGCTGGCACCCGAAGCTGCGGATCCTGGTTGGCGGCAACTGGTGGTGCCAGTGGTGGGAGAAGATCGAGTAGGATGCGGCGGTGCGCGCGGAGGAAGAGCTCAGCGAGATCGAGACCGAGCTCGAGGCCCAGGAGCTAGCCCGCGCGATCGCGCTGGCCGACGTCGAGAACAAGGCCCAGGAAGAGGACGAGCGCGCGGTCGACGAGCTGCCGCTGTCGGTGCGGCGCTACACCGAGGTCGTGCAGGCGGTGCACGCGCTGGCCGCGGGCGAGCGGGTCGACTACGAGAAGCTGGTCAGTCTCACCGATGAGGAACGCGCCGCGCTCGAGGAGCTGGCGGTGGTGCTGTCAGGCCGCGAGGGCATGAAGTTCCTGTACGCCGAAGATCGGCTGTTCGGGCTCAACCGATCGCTGGCGGTGCTGCAGCCGGTGCTGGGGCTGGCGATGAACGGCGCCGGCGTCGACGTGCTGCAGGCGTCGTTCGCGGGCGTCGTCGATCAGATCAACGACCTGCGCGATCGGCTGCACAGCCTCGAGGAGGCCGAAGATCTGGTGATGGATCAGGCCGAGCAGAAGGCCGAGGACGACGACGACGACGACGATGGCGAGGACGGCGACGACGACAAACCGAAGGACGCGGCGCCCCCGGCCGCCGCTGCCGCGCCGAAGCGACCCGACGACGAGCCGGTCTACGATCCCGCGACGGACGAGTCCGAGCGACCGACGATCCGCCGCCCGAGCCCCGAGTGATCGCCGCGCTGATCGCGCGCATCCGGCTGCGGGCCGAGGCCGCGTTCCTGGCCCGGCTCAACGGCGGCAGTGGCTTCGGCGACGCCCGCG
>JAYTAJ010001278.1:0-2381 GCA_043737575.1 Myxococcales bacterium
CAGATCGTAGGCGAGCGGCGCGTCGCGCGGCCGCATCGGCAACGTCATGAAGGTGATCGCGATGGCGATGCCGAACGCGATGCCCCACCGATACTGCGCGACGAACTCGGCGCGACGACGCATGACCTCGGCTGCCATGCGCGCAAGCGTAGCACCGACTATTCGCCGAGGTCCTGGATGCAGTCGAGCTGGGCCTGGTTCGACGCAGCGCTGGCGCGGCCGGTCGCGGCATCGCACTGGAAGTGGCGATCGACGCAGGCGTAGGTGCGCTGGTTCGCGGGCGACTGCGCGATCGCGGCGTCGTCGACGCGGACGATCTCGCCGAGGCACTGATCGCGCGGCGCGCCCGCGAGGTGCTCGCAGCACCGGGTCTGCTCGTCGGTGGCCGCGCGGTAGGTGTCGGTGTGCTTGCCGCCGCAGGCCGCGAGCGCGAGCGCGAGCGCGAGGCCGACGGCGAGGCGGAGTCGAGCCAGTGTGGTGGGCCGCGCCGTCACCGGATGTTCACAGTCGAGGGTCGTGGGGCCGAGGCAAGTGGGCTGGATCGCGGAGAAAGGCGAGTCGAGACGACAGGTCATGGCGCGGTCGTATCGCAAGGCGTGCGCCAGCGCTGGTGATCGCGAGGCGGCGGCGCTGGCCGACTGCTTGCAAAGTCGCGGCGGATGGTCTCGCTTCGCTTGGCTACGATCTCGCTCGTGATGGTGTCGGCGGCGTGCGGCGCGGGGGCGCGCTACCAGGCGATCGGCAGCGGCCGCACCGTCGTCGCGGGCGCGCCCGCCGCGGTCGGTCCCGGCGCCGACGCCACCGCGGGCATGGCCGCGGCGGTGGCGCTGCCCGCCGATCGCACCGACTCGACGTACAAGGTCGACGTCGCGGTGTGGCTGCCGCGCGCGATGGTCGTCGACTGGACGGTGCGGTGCGGCGCCGCGACGCGCAGCGGGATCGTCGGCGAGACCTTCGAGCACTACCGCGAGCGTCGCCTGGTCGAGCTCCGCGCGGTGCAGCGCCGCAACCAGCAGGCCGCCGCGGCGGTGGGCTCGCTGGTCGGCGACGCGGTGATCGGCCAGACCCAGGCGAGCGCCGCGGTCGCGACGCCGAACGCCCAGGCCGAGGCGACCGTCGCCGTCGACGGTGCCGCGGTCGGCGCCGCCGCGGGCGCGGCGATGGTGTCGACCGACGTCGAGCTGGCCCACGGCGATCTCGGCCAGGGCTATCGCAAGGGCAGCGCGATGCTGCTCGTCGCCGAGGCCAACCCCGGCGCGTGCGCGGTGGAGCTGGCGCCGCGCGACGGCGACCTCGACGCCGCGACGCTCGCGTACCTGACCGGCACCTTCGCGGTGGCGCGCCTCGACGACACCGCGCACTGGCAGGCGGTGCGCGCGCGCAAGGAGTCGCTGGTGGTGCGCGCCGATCTGCGGGCGCGGCTGATCGCGGGCGGCGGCGACGTCGAGCTGCGGTGGAAGCGCGCCGAGGCGGCGCGGATCGCGCGGGCGTCGGCGCGGGCCGAGCGCGATCGCCTGGCGCACCTCGAGGGCGAGGCGCGGCTGTCCTGGTCGATGCAGATCGACGGCGGCGCGCGCGCGACGCGGCGATCGATCTACGGCTTCCTGACCTTGCACGGCGCCGACCCTGGCTACCGCGCGCGGCTCGCGGCGGAGCTCGAGGCCCGTCGCGCCGCCGAGCGCGCCGAGCGCGACGCCCGCGCCAACGCCGCCTACGCCGCGACCGAGGCGCGGTGGCGCGCCGAGCGCGAGATCCGCTGGCGCCTGCGCGGCCAGTGCATCGGCCGCGGCGGCGATCCGACGCTGGCGCAGCGGCTCGAGGCCGAGGCCCGCGCCGAACGCGAGCATCGCGTCGAGCTCGCGGTCGCGCGCGATGCCGCCGAGCTCGAGGCGTGGCGGCGCGGTCAGGCCGAGTCGGATCGGCGCGCGCAGATGGCGCTCGGCATCCGCGCCGAGCTGTCGACGCAGCTGACGGGCCGCGGCGCGATCGTCAAGCCGGCGATGCCCGAGCTGGTCGCCGAGATGCCGGGCGAGCCGCCCGCCGCCGGCTACGCGTGGTCGAGCGGTGAGTGGATGTGGAGCGGCGTCGAGTGGCGGTGGATGAACGGCCACTGGATCGGCCCGACGACCGGCGGCGCCGTCGTCGCCGTCCCGACCCGCACCATCCCGACCAGCGTCGGCGCTGGCGTCTCGATCGGCGGCGTCACCGTCACCGTCGGCGGCACCGTCGCTCCTGCCCCGTCACCGCCGCCGCCGCGCCAGCGTCCTCGCCCGCGTCCGCAGACGCAGGATCACCGCTGACTCGTCACCACGGCTTGCGACACGCGCGCGCCTGGGCGGCGGTGTGGGCTTCCTTCATGCACTTCACGCCGTCGAAGTCGC
>JAYTAJ010001279.1:0-5488 GCA_043737575.1 Myxococcales bacterium
GTGGGTCAACTACAACGTCGAGTGCGTGCGCGCCGGCATGTCGCCGTACTTCACCAAGTACGGCTTCTCGCAGCGCTTCCACGCCGAGTTCGTCGCCGCCGAGGCCGAGGCCCGCGCCGCCCAGCGCGGCATCTGGGATCCGACCAAGCAGCACTTCCCCGACTACGACGAGCGCAAGCCGTGGTGGGACGCCCGCGGCGAGTTCATCGCCCGCTTCCAGCCCCAGGTCGACAACGATCCCAACTTCATCGTCCTCACCCACTGGGACGCGATGCGCAAGATCGAGGACAAGATCGGTCAGGAGATCGCGGTGCTCGCCACCGTCGGCGACATCCGCCTCGGCGATCGCGGCCCGACCAAGGTGATGCTGTCGCGCAAGATGCGCGGCGACCTCCCGCTGGTGTTCTTCGACAAGGACGTCTTCGCCAGCACCGGTGTCGCCGCGTGGCGCGGCGAGTTCATCGTCGCGCGCGGCGTCGTCGCGGTCTACGTCAACAAGTACACCAAGAAGAAGCAGTTCCAGATCGTCATCGATCGCCCCGGTCAGATCATCCTTTCGCCGATTCCCGGACTGACGATGCCGGGCGAGGCGCCGTGACGCGGATCCCGCTCGCTCGTCGTACCCCGTGGGAGGATAGCCGCATGCGCCGACTCGCTCCGCTCGATCTGATCCTGGTGGCGTCGCTGGCGGCGACCACGGCGGCGTGCGGCCCGGGCGGCGATGACGTCGCCGAGTGCAGCGGCATGGTCGCCGGCACGCTGGTCATCTCCGAGGTCGCCGCCGACTACGGCGCGCCGCCCGACGGCAGCGGCGCCGACTCGGCCAAGGAGTGGTTCGAGATCTACAACTCGTCGTCGTCGCCGGTCGAGCTGGCCGGCCTGACGATCCTCCACGGCAAGCCCGACGATCCGACGCCCGAGAGCCACGTCATGCGCGCGGTGACCATCGATCCGGGCGCGTACCTCGTGCTCGGCAACGTGCCGTCGGATCTGCTGCCCGGCCACGTCGACTACGGCTACGGCGCCGAGCTCGGCGATCTGTTCAACAGCGACACCGCCCGGCTGACGTTGCAGTGCGGCGAGGTGATCGTCGACGAGACCATCTACGACACCGTCGCGACCGGCCGCAGCCGCACCCTCGACGGCGACGCCACGCCCGACTACCAGGCCAACGACACCCAGGCGGCGTGGTGCGACGCACCCGAGGACGCCAGCGCCGAGTACGAGTCGTCCAACTTCGGCACGCCGGGCGCCGCCAACCAGAGCTGCATGAACGTCACGCCCGGCACCTGCATGGACGGCGCGACGATGCGCGCGACGGTGCCGCCGGTCGCGGGCGACCTAACGATCACCGAGGTGATGCCCAACCCGATGGCGGTCGGCGACACCGCGGGCGAGTGGATCGAGGTCCGGGTCAACCGCGACGTCGACCTCAACGACCTCGGCATCGCGGGCGCGACCGGCAATCCGATCGTGCTGGCGTCGTCGAACTGCCTGCGGTTCGCCGCCGGCTCCTACGCGATCTTCGCCCGCAACCCCGACATGACGATGAACGGCGGCCTGCCGCGCGTCGACGGCACCACCGTGGCGCTCACCAACGGCAACGGCACCGTGCGCGTCCTGCTCGGCGCCACCGAGCTCGACGCGATGACCTGGGTCAGCTCGCGCGACGGCGCGTCGATCCAGCTCGACGACAGCTTCACCGCGCCGGCCGACAACGACGTCCCCGCCAACCTGTGCGACGGCAACGCCGGGTTCGGCGCGGGCGATCTCGGCACCCCGGGCGCCGCCAACCGCGACTGCGGCGGCGGGCCGATCACCGGCATGTGCCTCGACGGCGCGGTGATGCGGCCGATCGTCAAGCCGACCGCGGGCCAGCTGCTGATCACCGAGTGGATGCCGAACCCGATGCTGGTCGACGACACCGCGGGCGAGTGGTTCGAGCTGCGCGCCACCGCCGACGTCGATCTCAACGGCCTGCAGCTCGGCGACGCGGTGCTGGTGACCACGCCCGCGATCCCGGAGTCGGGGCCGTGCGTGCGGATCGCGACCGGCGGCTTCGCGCTGTTCGCCCAGGGCACCACCGCCGCGACCAACGGCATGCTGCCGACCGTCGAGGCCGCGTTCCCGACCGGCGTCGATCTGGTGCAGTCCAACGGCACGGTGCAGATCGCGATCGACGGCAGCCCGCTGGCGACCGCGACCTGGATCGCCAGCGTCGCGGCGCGCTCGATCATGATCGACAGCGACGGCACGCAGTGCAACGCCCCGGCCGGCGTGGCGCTGTACAACGGCATCGACACCGGCACGCCGCGCGCGATCAACTCTCCGCCCGAGTGTCCGTGATCCGGACAGCAGTCCTCGTGGCGCTCGGCCTGCTCGGCAGTGGCTGCGGCAACGGCGACGACGGCGGCTCGACCTGCGGGCCGACCAGCGCGATCGCGGCCCGGGTGATCGACGGCGACACCGTCGAGCTCGACAGCGGCGAGCGGGTTCGCTACCTCCTGGTCGACACACCCGAGTCGACCAACGGCGCGACCGACTGCTACGGCCAGAACGCCAAGACGCTCAACACCGATCTGGTGATGGGCAAGCCGATCACGCTGGTCTACGACGAGGCCGCGTGCAGCGATCGGTTCGGTCGGCTGCTCGCCTACGTCACCGTCGACGGTCAGGAGGTCAATCGGCTGATGGTCGAGCGCGGCTATGCGTGTGTCCTGTACATCCCGCCGGCCGGCGAGGCGCGCCACGACGAGTACGAAGAGTACGAGCTGCGGGCGCGAACGCTGGGCAACGGCATGTGGTCGGCCTGCACGGTGGTGACATGCGACAGCTGACGTCGGCGCTCGTGGCGGTGCCGGTCGCGTGGCTCGCGCTGGCCCCGGTGGCCGACGCCGCGCCGTACGAGGCGTTCATCGACATCGAGTCGCCCGAGGATCTCGACGATCTGCTCGCGACCGGGCAGATCGACTCCGAGACCCACGCGGCGCTGTACGAGCTGCTGGCGCGCGGCGTCGATCTCGATCGCGCGACCCGCGAGGAGCTGTACTCGCTGCCCAACCTCACCTACGACGAGGTCGACGCGATCCTCGCGTATCGCGAGACCCAGGGCTTCGTCGCCAACCCGGCCGATCTGGTCGCGGCCGGCGCGGTCACCGAGCAGAAGCTGCTCGCGATCTCGGCGTTCCTGGTGCAGGTCGATCGTCGCCGCGGCGAGTACGCGCCGCGCGGCGACGTGGTGGTGCGGACCCGAGCGTCGCAGGGCGATCACGACCTGCCGCCGATCCTGCTGCGCGCCCGCGCCAGCTTCGGCAAGGATCTGACCGCCGGCTTCGCCGCGACGCTGACCCGGCTCCGGGTCGGCGCGGTGTCGTGGGATCCCAACAACCACGCGCTGCTCGCCGACCGACCCGGGCTGCGGCCGCACCTGCCCAAGGTCTTCGTCCGCCGCCGCACCGACAAGCTCGACGTCATCGCCGGCACCTACCGCATCGGCTTCGCCGAGCGCCTGACGTTCGACAACAGCGCCGACTACACGCCCAACGGCATCTACGCCGACAACCAGATCAGCAGCAGCGACTCCGAGCTGTCGCGCGAGTGCAAGGAGTCGATCGGCGGGCTCGCGGCGTCGCCGTGCACGGGCGTCTACGAGTACGTGACGCCCGACTTCCACTGGAGCGACGGTCTGCTCGGCGTCGCCGCGGGCAGCGACCACCTCCCGCTCAGCGGCGACAGCTACCTGCAGGCCTACGCGTGGGGCAGCTACCAGCCGCGCAGCATCTACCAGTACGAGCTGGTCGATCGCATCGCGTGTCCGGATCCGCGCGATCAGACCGACCCCGCGTGCAAGTCACCGACGGTGCTGGTGCGGCCCGAGGCCGACGATCCGTTCACGCCCGCCGCCGCCGCCGCGTACCAGACGCTGCCGGACCTGTACGCCGAGGCGCTGGTCGGCGGTCACCTCGCGGTCCACGCCGCGCGCCGCGACTTCGTCGGCGTCACCGCCTACGGCGCGACCACGCGCTGGTTGGTCGATCAGCCCGACGACGTCCGCCTCGACGCCCAGGAGTGGTCGCGGCTGCCGATCGGTGGACGCTACGGCGCGATCGGCGCCAGCGCCGGCATCGGCCGCGGCATCTACGACGGCTTCGCCGAGGTGACGCGCTCGTTCGATCGCATCCCCGACGGCGCCGGCGAGATCGACGGCGGCGGCGGCCTCGGCGCGATCGTCCGCGGCACGCGCTCGGTGCGCAAGCGCGAGGTCGAGGTGTCGGTGCGCTACTACGACCCCGACTTCGTGAACCCGTACGCCGGATCGATCGCCGCGTCCGACGAGGTCGAGGGCCAGCGGGTCCGCGGCGAGCAGGGCGTGCGCGTGAAGTACGCCGGCCTCCACGGCAACCTCAACCTGCGGCTGTCGATCGACGCGCTGCGCAGCTACATCGTCGACACCGACAGCTGGGCGCCGCGGCTCACGACCTACGCCCACGTCGATCTGCAGGCGTCCGATCAGCTCACCTACGGCGTGTGGGTCGACTTCGCCGACAAGGATCTCGGCGAAGGCGGCTACGGCGCGTGCTACGAGACCGAGATCGACGAGGGCCTCACCGACGCGCCCGACTTCTGCCGCGGCATGCGCCTGAAGACCCTCGGCCGCCTGCGCTACAAGGTCGATCGCTCGCTGACCTTCACCGCGTCGCTGCAGCACTCTTGGGTCGACGATCCGCGCTACGACGACAAGCGCCGCAACGACCTGGCGGGGACGCTGATCGCGCTGTGGCGACCGAGCCCGAAGCTGCGCGTGCGCGGCCGCGTGAAGTACCTGTCGGAGGACATCTCCGACGGCAAGTACCTCGAGGAGTCGGTGTGGACCTACGCCGAGGTGGTGAGCCGGGTCCGGGCCCGCGACACCCTGACGCTGCGCGGCGATCTGTTCGTGTTCCTCGACGACCGCGACTCGTCGGCGCGGCGCAGCCCGCAGCCCGAGCTCCGGGTGCTGGCGTCGTACCAGGCCCGCTTCTAGCGGGCGCGGTTCACTTGTAGCGCTCGGGATCCTCGGCGACGTCGACGTCGAGGTCCTCGGGCTCGACCTCGGTGCCGTCGTGACGGACGATCACCATCTCGGCGTAGTCGTCGTCGACGTCGGCGGCGGGCTCCAGGTAGTCGGGCAACTCTTCATCTTCGTACATGGCGGTTGCTCCTTACTTTCCACGCTCGTCGCGGTCCTCGGCGGAGTCCGGATCGAGCTCGTAGCGGTGCTGGTCGCGCTTCTCGACGGCCTCCGCGGGGGTGGTGACGCTGGCGTCGGTGGTCGGCAGGCCGGCCGCGCGCGCCATCGCGTCGATCTCGCTGCCCTCGTCGTCGAGCGACTCTTCGCTGGTCAGATGACCCTTCGCGGTCTCGGCGAGGGCTTCATCGTGATCGAAGATCTTCTTGGGCTCGCGATCGATCGGCAGCGCGTCGGCTTCGTCGTCGTTCGGCATGACCA
>JAYTAJ010001280.1:0-5485 GCA_043737575.1 Myxococcales bacterium
CGGGCGGCGCCGGCGTCGAGTACCAGCTGCAGAACCGCCACTACGCGTTCGGCGTCGGCGCCGAGTACTGGATCATGCCGGGCTTCGACTCGGTGCAGGGCATCGAGGCCCGGCTGTTCCTGCGCTACACCTACGGCGGCGCGCGCTGAGGTGACGAGGGGCCCCGGCCCCGAGGCGCCGAATCTGGGTGCTTCCGAGCAGAGCGGCGCAGCCGCGAAGCGCGGATCCGGGACCGTCGCAGCGGCAGCGGTCAGCGCAGCGCCTTCTTGCCGGTGCCGAGCGTGCGCGCGAGGGCGCGACGGAAGTGGGCGCGCGGCTCGAGCATGCCGAGCACCGACGCGACGCCCATGCGCTGGCGCCACAGCAGCGTCACCGCGGGCGGTATGGTGAGGCCGCCCGACGCGAGCACGCGGCGGGTCGCCTCGGTGAGGTCGCCGGCGTAGACGCGATCCCAGCGGAACGGCTCGCTCGACGCGAACGGCGCGGCGAGCGCGCGCTCCCAGTCGCGGTGGGCGTTCGAGCCGAGCGAGTCGGTGCGGCGCAGGACCCCGAGCGCGGCGAGCGCCATGCGGAAGCGCTCGGCGCCGGCGAAGGCGTCGTCGTCGAGGATGCCGTGCCAGATCGCGAGATCGCCGGCGATCGCGTCGGCGTCGAGGGTGACGGTGCAGCCGAAGTCGAGGAACCAGACCCGGGCCGGGCCGTCGCCGCCGCGCTCGACCAGGTAGTTGCCGGGGTTGGGATCGGCGTTGAAGAAGCCGTGGAGGAGCGGCGTGCCCCACGCGAAGCGCACGATCGCCGTCGCGACCTCGGCGTGGAGCGCGGCGTCGTCGGCGGGCAGCTCGGCGAGCGGGACGCCGGGCGCCCGCGTCATCGTCAGCACCCGGCGGCTCGATCGGTCGCGCACCACCGCGGGCACGCGGATGCTGTCGTCGCCCGCCCACGCCGCGGCGGCGCGCTCGAGGGCGTCGGCCTCGGCGCGGTAGTCGAGCTCGCCGACGATCGCGGCGCGGATCGCGGCGAGCGCCTCGGCCGACAGCTCGCGGCCGATCGGTAGGCCGGCGAGGCGGCGGACGAAGCCGTCGGACGCGACGTCGGCGGCGAGCGCGTCGGCGACGCCGGGGTACTGCACCTTCACCGCGTACTCGGTGCCGTCGTGGCCACGCGCGGCGTGGACCTGACCGAGCGACGCCGCCGCGATCGGCCGCGGCTCCCAGTGCGCGAACAACGCCTGCGGCGCGGCGCCGAGGTCGTCCTCGATCACGCGGCTGATCGCGGCCGGCGCCTCGGCGGGCGCGGCGTCCCACAGCGCGCGCAGCTCGGCGGGGGCGCCGCTCGAGGTGTACGCGAGCAGCTGGGCGACCTTGGCGACGCCGCCCTTCATCTGCCCGGCGTGACGGGCCAGCTCGCGCTCGGCGGCCTCGTCGACGATCCGATCGTCGGCGTCGGAGCTGGTCGGATCGGTGCCGACGATCTGCTTGGCCCGGGCCCAGGCCCGCGCGAGGCCGACCTTGGCGTCGGCGCCGAGCCGTCGGCGCAGGCGCGCCCGCGCCTCGTCGGTCATACCGTCTTGGGCCGGTTCGCCATCGCCGCCAGCGCGCGCTCGCGCTCGTCGACCAGCTCGCCGATGTACGACAGCACCTGGGGGTGGGTCATGATGATCTCGCGAAAGTCGGCGGCGGGCAGACACAGCGCGAGGCACTTCGGCGCCGAGCGCACCGACTTCGCGCACGGCATGTTGGTGAGCAAGGACGTCATGCCGAACAGATCGCCGGGCCCGAGCTCGGCGATGCGCTGGCCGTCGCGGATCACGTCGACCCGGCCGGCCAGCATCGCGTAGAGCCCGGTCGCCTTGACGCCCTGCTGCAGGATCGTCGTGCCCGGCTCGATCTCGAGGAACTTGAAGCGGTTCACCAGCGTCCGGCGATCGGCGTCGGCGAACGGCGCGAACAGCGGGTGGGTGCGGACCAGGCGATCGACCAGCCGCTCGCGCAGGAACCGCAGGATCACCGGCAGCACGTCGGCGTGCTCGGCGACCAGGGTCGAGATGACGTCGCGATCGATCGCGAGCAGCTGCGTCACCATCGTCGCCTCGATCGTCGCCGAGCGCGGCTGCTCGGTGACCAGCGCGACCTCGCCGAAGAACGCGCCCGGCCCGAGCCGCGACACCTCGAGCCGCGGCGGGCCCTCGGTGATCACCGCGACCTCGCCCTCGACGACGACGTACAGCGTGTCGCCGGGATCGCCCTCGCGGAACAGCGCGTCGCCCGCGACCAGATCGACCAGCGCGAGGTGATCGATCAGCGACTCGAGGGCGGCGGGCGCCAGGCTGGCGAACAGCGGCGTCGCCGCCAGCGCGCGGCGCGCCGACTCCGAGTACGGCTTGACCTCGGCGAGGAGCGGCACCTCCTCGAGGTCGTCGATCGACAGCTCCTCGGGCTCGTCGGCCGGCTCGATCTCGATCGCGGCGTCGCCCTCGTCGGGGCCGAGGGTCACCGCGTGGATCTCGATCGACACCTCGGCCGACGGCTCGTCGTCGAGCGGGATGATGATGATGCCCGACGAGTCGCCGTGATCGTTGAGCTCGCGCGCGGCGCCCGGGATCACGTCGGCGAAGTCGACCGAGTCGAGCGGCGCGCCGCGATCGATCGTGATCGCGCCCGACGACTTGTCGCGATCGTCGTCGCCGCCAAGCTGCGGCAGCTTGCCGGTCACCACCTCGTCGTCGGGCTGGGCCAGCTCGTCGAGGGACAGCTCGTCGGAGAACGGGCTCGAGCCGAGGCCGGGTTCGGGCGGCGGCACCTCGATGCTCGGGCGCGAGAACACCACCGACGGCGGCAGGGTCGCGGTGCGCGGCCGCGCGGGCGGCGTGCCGAGGGTGGGGCCGCGCAGCATCTCGACCACGGGCAGGCTGTGCAGCGAGTGGTGGCGATCCGACAGCACCGAGGCCTGGCTGCGCCCGGCGTCCTGCTGCTCGCTGAACGACGCCAGCTGACGCTTGGCCTGATCGCTCGCCGGATCGAGCTGGAGGATCACCTTGCACACCGCGATCGCCTGGACCATGAAGCCGCCCTGGACGTAGCGATCGACCGCGCGCTCGTAGGCGGCGATCGCCTCGCGCGGTTTGTCGAGGCGGCGGTACATCTCGGCCGCGCGCTTGGGCCAGTTGGGCTCGCTCGGCTCGGCCTGCTCGAGCTCGAGGTAGCACTCGACGGCGCGACGCGACTTGCCCTCGGCCGCGGCGCGGGCAGCGTCGTCGCGGAGGGTGCGCGTGTCGCGGCGGGCCATCGCGCGGACTATAGCGCGAGCGGCGCCCGTGCACGCCGTCGCGCACGCTTCACGATCCGCGCAACCAGCGCTGGTAGGCATCGATCGCGGCGCGGGTGGTCGGGCCGACCGCGAGCGCGCGGCCGTCGACGGCGACGACCGGGGTGATCCCGCGACGACTGCTGGTGACGAACAGCTCGTCGGCGGCGGTCAGCGCGGCGGCGGTCACCGCGCCAGCCACCACGTCGACGCCGCGGGCGGCGAGCAGCGCGACCACCCGGGCCGCGGTGACGCCCGGCAACGCCGCGCCGTCGGCGGCGATCACCCGGTCGGCGACGACCGCGAACAGGCTCGCGGTCGCGGTCTCGAGGGCGCGGCCGTCGGGATCGATCAGCAGCGCGTCGTCGGCGCCGAGCTCGGCGGCGCGGGCCAGGGCGAGGATGCTCGCGAGGTAGCTCCCGGTCTTGGCGGTGGCGGGCACCAGCGCGCCGGTGCGGCCCGATCGATCGACCGCGATCGACGCGAGGCGGATCGTCGCGGGGCCGGGGTGGCATGGCTCGACCAGGATGATCGCGCGCGGCGCCGCGGTCGGCGACGGGCGAAGCGCGGTGCCGTCGCCGCGGCTCCAGATCACGCGGATCGCCGCGTCGGCCTCGCCAGCCGCGGCGATCGCCGCCGCGATCCACGCCGCCAGCGGATCGATCGGCGGTGGCGCGACGCCGATCGCGCGCGCCGACGCCGCGAGCCGCGCCAGGTGGGCGTCGCCGTCGATCACCCGCGCGTCGATCGCCCGCGCGATCTCGAAGACGTGATCGCCAAACAGGAGGCCACGATCGGTGACGGGCACCCGGGCCTCGGCGAGCGGCGCGATCACGCCGTCGATCGATGCGACTGCCGCCATGCCTCGTCGTACCAGACGATCCCGCCGAACCCGGCTCGAAAACTGAACAATCTTTACCTCTTGCCGTCGTAACGCGTTGCGTTATCGTGGTTTTCATGACGACCGCAACCGCCACTGAAATCCCGTCCGACGCGGCCCCCAGCTCGGTGACCGCCCTCCACCGCGCCTTCACCGTCCAGGTGAACGCCACCACCGACGCCGTCCGCCAGGCGGTCGAGCGCGTGCTGATCCGCGTCCGCACCGCGCTCGATCTGCCGAGCCGCGGCGAGCTGGCGTCGTTGACCGCGCGCCTCGACGCGATCGACCTGCGCCTCGCGGCGCTCGCCGAGCCCGAGACCGACAGCGCCGCCGCCGACGGCGCCAAGGACGAAGACGCGCAGCGGCCGCGCGCCCGCCGCAAGGGCTGAGGCGCTAGTGCTAGCATCCGCGCGATGTCCGAGCCGGCCCGGCCCCGCGCGTTGATCATCGTCCCGACGTACAACGAGCGCGGCAACGTCGAGGAGGTGGTGCAGCACTTCTTGCCGCCGCTGCCCGGCGGCGAGCTGCTGTTCGTCGACGACAACTCGCCCGACGGCACCGGCGAGGTGCTCGATCGCCTCGCCGCCGCCGATCCGCGGGTCCACGTCATGCACCGCCCGGGCAAGCTCGGCCTCGGCACCGCGTACCTCGACGGGTTTCGCTGGGGCCTCGACCACGGCTTCGACTACCTGCTCGAGATGGACGCCGACTTCAGCCACGACCCGAGCTACCTGCCCGGCATGCTCGCGCGCGCCGAGGCCGGGGCCGACGTCGTGGTCGGGTCGCGCTACGTCGAGGGCGGCGGCACCCGCAACTGGGGCTGGAGCCGCAAGCTGATCTCGCGCGGCGGCAGCCTGTACGCGCGGACCATCCTCGGCGTGAAGCTGCGCGACGTCACCGCCGGCTTCATCTGCTATCGCCGCAGCGCCCTCGAGGCGATCGACCTCGCCGCGATCACGTCGAACGGCTACAGCTTCCAGATCGAGATGAAGTACCGGGCGCTGCAGGCCGGGCTCACCGTCGTCGAGACGCCGATCGTGTTCGTCGATCGCCGCATCGGTCAGAGCAAGATGTCGCGCAAGATCTTCGTCGAGGCGATGGCGAAAGTCTGGAAGCTGCGGCTGGGCAAGTAAGCGATCCCGTCAAGCGGGAAATCCGCGACCTGTGCTAGGTTGCGACCCATGCGGCTTCTACGACTGCGCGTCCGCAGCGCTGATGAGTGGCGGACGCTGGTCGACGGTGGCGTGGTGCCTGGCACGCTGTTCGTCCCGACCACCGACCGTGTCGGCGATGGCGAGGAGG
>JAYTAJ010001281.1:0-2377 GCA_043737575.1 Myxococcales bacterium
TCGAGGGTCGGCGCGTCGGGGCCGTAGACGATCACGCGGCGATCGGCGGCGAGGCGGTGGAGCTGACGCCACAGCGCGCGATCGACCCGCGCCCCGGCGCCGCCCGCGCTCGTCAGCGTCGGCACGATGAACGCGTGCGCGGTGAGCGCGGTCAGATCGGCGCGCTCGTCGACCAGCGTCCACGCGACCTGGGCCAGCTCGAGGGCGCCCGCGACCGCGTCGAACCAGCGGCGCGCCAGCCCCGCGGCGGGATCCTCGGCCAGCTCGGCGGCGCCCGCGGGGCCGAGGCCGAGCAGCTCGAGGGCGGCGGTCGGCGCGGGGCCGACCAGCGAGCTCGCGACGCCATGGCGGCGATCGGCGCGCGTCACCACCAGCGCGACGTCGGCGCGACGCCGCAGGCCGGGCAGCCCGAGCCGGGTCGCCGCGGCGATCAGCGCCGCGACCCGATGCGCCTCGGAGGTCGGCGCCCCGTCGGCGGCGAGCAGGCCGCCGATCCAGCGATCGCGCGCGACGCCCATCGTCCAGGTCAGCGCCGCGCCGCTCGCCAGCGCCGCCAGCTCGACCGCGCCGCGCTCGGCCTCGGTGGTCGGCGCGAACAAGGTCGAGTGGCCGGCCGCGACTCGCGCCAGCGCGATCGATCCGCCGGCGAGCGCGCGGCGCCGCACCACCGCGGCGTCGTGGGTGCCGCTGGCCAGCTCGAGGGCGCGCGGCCACGGCGTCACCAGCTCGTCGTGGTGCGGATCGATCGGCGCGCCGCCGCCGAGGCGGGCGATCCGGTCGAGGCCGACCGCGTCGAGGGCCGCCGACAGCCGGGCGAGGGCGTGGCCCGCGGCCTCGCCCTTCCACCGCACCCAGCGCGCGCAGGTCGCCGCGGTCGCCGCGGTCCACGCCCGCGGCGGCTCGTCGTCGTGGGCGGCGCGCCACGCCGCGATCGCGTCGGGGTGATGGTCGAGATCGAACGCGGCGGAGCGCGCGATCGCCGCGAGCCCGACGTCGAGCGTGACCGCGACGACCGGTCCACCCGCGGCGGCGCGCGGCGCGATCACCGCGCCGACCGCGGCGTACCAGCGCGCCAGCTCGTCGTGCAGTCGCGTCGACGCCAGCGACGGCAGCGGCCACGCCTGGGGCGGCTGCGGGATCCACGCCGGCCCGCCATGGGCGCTGCGCGCCCAGATCGCCTCGTCGCGCACGATCCGCTCGGGCAGGCCCGCGAAGCGCTGCTCACCGTCGGTCATCGGCCCGAGCCCGACCGCGACCACCAGCCCCGCGGCGCTGGCCTCGTCGAGGAACGCGCCGAGATCGAGCTGGGCCGCGAAGTCGTGGCCGCCCGCGCGATCGTGGACGCCCCACGGCACCGGCGCGTCGACGACGGTGACGCCGAGGCGGCGCAGCTCGCCGAGGGCGCGGCGCCAGCTGGCGCGCGGGGTCCGCCAGTAGTGGACCGTCGCGGCCCACCACGCGACGGCGTGACCGTCGACGATCAGGCCGCGGTCGGCGACGTGGGTGCGGCGACGTTCTTCCACGTCCGGTCCTCCAGGACGAAGCGGCTCGGCCCGAGCGCGAGCGGGTGATCGATCGGCATCGGCGCGCTGTCACCGGTGCCCGCGGTCAGGTAGTCGGGATCCCAGGGCAAGAGCAGCGCGAAGCCGCCCGGGGTCGGCGCCATCCGCGGCAAGATCGGATGCGGCGTCGCGGCGGCGGCGGCGGCGCGGGCGAGGACGTCGTCGATGCTCGCCGCCTGCGCCAGCTCGGCGAGCGATCGCACCTGCGGCGGCGGCAGCGCGAGGTCCTGGGCCCGGGCCAGCGCGGCGGCGGGCGCGAGCCAGATCTCGTCGACGGTCTCGTGGGCGTCGAAGCTCGGCGACTGACCGTCGGGCAGCACCGCGACGAAGAACCGGGCCGAGAACCGCTTGGGCTCGACGCTCGGCGTGATCCAGTGGGCGAAGTACGCGAGCCGTTCGAGCGCCAGCTCGAGGCCGGCCGCGGCGAGGAGCGGCGCCAGCGGCGCGCCCGCCAGCACCTGCGCCCGCAGCGCGGCGGCGGTGTCGGCGGTGATCGCGCGGCGCGTGAGCAGGACGCCGGCCTCCTCGAACAGCTCGCGGGCCGCGGTCACGCGCAGATCGCCGTCGTCGGGATCGGCGGCGCCGCCCGGGAACACGAAGGCGCCGCCCATGAACGACGCGCTCTTGCGCCGCCGCAGCAGGAACACCTCGAAGCCCGCCGCGTCGACGCCCGGCCGCAGCAAGATCACGGTCGCGGCGTCACGCATCGAGCCCACGCCTCGCTGGTATCACTGCGCGCGGCTGTCGCGCAATGCTCGTCGTGGTATCGCACGGGCATGCGCCGCGTCGCCGTCGTGCTCGCCCCTGCCGTCGCC
>JAYTAJ010001282.1:0-5484 GCA_043737575.1 Myxococcales bacterium
CTCAACCGCCGCAGCGACGCGACCGAGCGCCTGCTGACGCTCGCGACCACGCTGGGCTCGGGCCCGGTCCGCAAGGAGGACGCGCTGGCGTGGCGCGGCAAACCCCTGGCCGAGCGCCTCGCCCACGCGCTGGTGATCGGCGAGGCCGACTTCGTCAGCGACGACATCGCCGAGGCGCTGACCGCGTATCCGCGCCCGCTCGCGATCATCGAGGGGCCGCTGATGGACGGCATGAACCTCGTCGGCGGCCTGTTCGGCGCCGGCAAGATGTTCCTGCCCCAGGTGGTGAAGAGCGCACGCGTCATGAAGAAGGCGGTCGCGATCCTCGAGCCGCTGATGGAGGCCGAGCGCCTGGCCAGCGGCGTCGATCCCGGCGCCCGGACCGGCAAGGGCCTGATGGTGATCGCCACCGTCAAGGGCGACGTCCACGACATCGGCAAGAACATCGTCGGCGTGGTGCTGCGCTGCAACGGCTACGTCATCCACGACCTCGGCGTGATGGTGCCGACCGCCAAGATCCTCGACACCGCGATCGAGCTCGGCGCCGATGTCATCGGCCTGTCGGGCCTGATCACGCCGTCGCTCGACGAGATGATCGGCGTCGCCAAGGAGATGGAGCGACGCGGCCTGAAGCTGCCGCTCCTGATCGGCGGCGCGACCACGTCGGGCAAGCACACCGCGGTCAAGATCGCGCCGTCGTACGGCGCCGCCACCGTCCACGTCGCCGACGCGTCGCTCGCGGTCGGCGTGATGGGCAAGCTGCTCGGCGGCGAGTCGGCCGAGTTCCTCGCCGCCAACGCCGCGAAGCAGGCGACCGCGCGCGAGCAGTTCGCGCTGCAGCAGCAGCGCCGCCCGCTGTTGTCCTTGGCCGAGGCCCGGGCTCGGCGCGCGGTGGTCGACGTCACCGACCTCGCGGTCCCCGCGTTCACCGGCACCCGCGCGATCGAGGTGCCGATCGCCGAGCTGGTGCCGTGGATCGACTGGTCGCCGCTGTTCCACACCTGGGAGCTGTCGGGCGTCTATCCGAAGATCCTCGACGATCCCAAGAAGGGCGACGCCGCACGCAAGCTCTACGCCGACGCCCGCACCCTGCTCGACGAGCTGATCGCCGAGGGCGCGCTCACCGCGCGCGGCGCCTACGGCTTCTACCCGTGCGGCGCCGACGGCGACGATCTGATCGTGTTCGCCCCGAGCGGCGCGGTCCGGCTGCCGATGCTGCGGCAGCAGGAAGATCGCACGCCGTGCCTGTCGCTGGCGGACTTCATCGCGCCGCTCGACGGCGGCGCGCCGCGCGATCACCTCGGCCTGTTCGCGGTGACGACCGGGCTCGGGCTCGACGCCGTGGTCGCGCGCTTCGAGGCCGATCACGACGACTACCGATCGATCATGGCGAAGGCCCTGGCCGACCGCCTGGCCGAGGCCTTCGCCGAGTACCTCCACCACCGGGCCCGGGTCGACTTCGGCTACGGCGCCGACGAGGCCCTCGGCCACGATCAGATCCTCGACGAGGCGTACCGCGGCATCCGCCCCGCGTTCGGCTACCCCGCGTGCCCCGATCACGGGCCCAAGCGGCAACTGTTCGCGCTGCTCGAGCACGCCGACCACCACCAGATCCAGCTGACCGAGAGCCTGGCGATGATGCCGACCGCGTCGGTGTCGGGCCTGTACTTCGCCCACCGCGACGCGAAGTACTTCGCGGTCGGGCGGGTCAGCAAGGAGCAGGTCGACGACTACGCGCGGCGGGCCGGGGTCGAGCGCGTCGAGGTCGAGCGCATGATCCCCTCGAATCTCGCGTACTGACGCGCGCGCGTCACACGCGTCGCGCTACCCTGGCGGCCGGGCACTGCCGCCCTGGAGGACGTCATGTTCTGGCTCATCCCGCTCGCGCTCATCGTCGCTGGTGTCATCGCTGCGTCGACGCTCATCATCTCCAAGCTGCCCCGAGCCAAGGAGTACATCGACAAGATGGCGCCCATCCAGGGCTTCATCGGCGTCGGCCTCCTGGTGATCGGCATCATCCGACTGTTGTGGGTCCTCGACGCCAACGAGCGCATCGGGAAGCTGCCGTTCCTGTGGATGGTCTCGATCTACGCGGGCATCGCGTGCGCGGTGCTGCTCGGCTTCTTGCTCGGCATGCCGCTCGTCGCCAAGTGGATCCCCGGCAACAGCCCCGCCGAGCAGAAGGTCGTCGAGATGCAGCAGAAGATCGTGCCGTACCAGACGCTCATCGGCGTCATCGGCATCGTCTCGGCGGTGCTGCTCATCTACTACAACACCAAGTACCCCGAAGTTCTCCCGCATCTCTGAGCGCGATCGATCGCGCGGCGGCGGCGGCGGTGGCGTAGGGTTCGCGCAGGGGAGTCGACCGGTCCGGCCAATGCCGAGCGCTGTGTCGATTTCTCGTACGCAGCGTTCCGTTTCCTGGATAGACTTTTCGAAGTCCCGCTGAGGACGTCCTGACCGCCCCGCCTCCAGGGGTCGTCCTAACGCTCTTGCGGGGATGGCTCTCACGAGGCACCAGCCGCGGTGATCGCCGGAGGCATGCGCCGACGGCGACGCTCCACGCCTCGAGGTAACCATGCGAATCGCCGATGCACTCCACCGCGCTGCTCGAGCTCTCCGAGCCACCGTGGATCGCTTTCGACGACGCGCGACCGGCTGGGCGCTGGCGCTCGGGCTGCCCTTCGTCGCCACCTGCCAGCCCGCCGAGCGATCGATCCCGATCCCGGTGGCGCCGCCCGCGCCTCGCGCCGCGGCGGTGGTGACGGTCGCGCCGACCCCGGTCGAGCAGCCGATCGGCGGGTTCCGCGTGACGATGTATTACATCGCGGCGGAGGACGAGATCGACGGGCCACGCCACGCGCCGCGGGTCGTGCTCGACGACGTCACCGCCGCGAACGACAACGACAACGACAACGACGACGACGACACGACGCTCGCCGCGATCGGCGACGTCGCCCCGGTCCCCGACCTGGTGCCGATGTTCGGCAAGGACTGCCAGCCGCTGGTCCACGTCAGCCCCGCGTTCGCGAAGCAGGCCCGCATGCAGGGCACCGGTCGGCTGCGCGACGGTCGGCTGATCAACGTCGCGGGCAAGTGCCCGTGCGCAGGCATGTGCTTCCACATCCCGCCCAAGCCGCGCGAGTGGGGCACCGGCGGCGGCGGCAAGCCGCTCATCCCGTTTCGCATGGTCGCGGTCGATCCGCGCGTCGTGAAGATGGGCTCGTTGCTCTACCTCCCCGACCTCGACGGCATGCGCATGCCCGGCCGCGCGCCCCACGGCGGCTTCATCCACGACGGCTGCGTCGTCGCCGCCGACACCGGCGGTGGCATCAAGGGCCGCGAGATCGATCTGTTCGTCGGCCGCAAGGCCTACGTCGCCGCCCTCGCCCGCCGCGGCGGCAGCCACGCCTGGCTGCGCAACGTCTCGGTCTGGAGCGGCGTCGGTCGCTGCACCGAAGGCGACGGCAAGGTCACGCGCTCGGCCGCCGGCTCGACCTAAGCCGTCAATTTTGGTTGTTTAACCCTCTAAATCGGGCTTAAACTGCTAAAAATGAATTCTTATGCCGTGGCGCTGCGACGGCTCGGCGACCGTGCCCGGGCGTTGCGGCTCGCCCGTGACCTGCAGCAGGACGAGCTCGCCACCCGCGCGGGGCTCGCCCCGAGCACGGTCATGCGCTTCGAGCAGACCGGCCGCGCGTCGATCGAGAACGTCCTGCGCATCGCCACCGCCCTCGGCGCCGACGAGCCCTTCGACGCCCTCTTCGCACCGCCGAAGTACCGGTCGATCGACGAGGCGCTGGCCCCCACCGCGTCGCCGCCGCGGCAGCGGGTGCGGAGACGAGGATGACCCTCGTCCCGGTCCAGCTCCTGACCGTCTTCTACGAGCCCGAGGAAGGGCGGCGGGTGAAGGTCGGTCGGCTCGCGACCAAGGATCGCGAGATCCTGTTCGAGTACGACGCCGGGTTCCTCGAGCTAGGCCTCGAGCTTTCGCCGTGGAAGGTGCCGCTGCGGCCGGGGGTCGTGGTCGGCAACCCCGCGCTGTTCGACGGGCTGATGGGCGTCTTCGAGGACAGCCTCCCCGACGGATGGGGACGACTCCTGATCGATCGGCGCGCCGCCAAGGCGGGGCTGTCGGCGGCGGCGCTCGGCCCCCTCGACCGCTTGGCGCTGGTCGGCGCCCGCTCGATGGGGGCGCTGGTGTACCAGCCCGAGGTCGAGCTCGAGCAGCCGACGGTCGTCAGCCTCCCGGACATCGCCGCCGACGCCGAGGCGGTGCTGGACAACGCGCGCGGGCCCGATCTCGATCGTCTCATCGCGCTCGGCGGCTCGCCGCAAGGAGCCCGACCCAAGGTGCTCGTCCAGCTGACCGCCGACGGCACGATCGTCTATGGCGATCGCGTCAGCCGTCCCGGATGCACGCCGTACCTGGTGAAGTTTCGCGCCCGCGGCGACGACGAGCACGCGGGGACGCTCGAGCATGCGTACATGATGATGGCCGCGGCGGCGGGGCTCGACGTGCCGACGACGACCATGCTGGGCCGGACCCGCAGGCACCCGGGCTACTTCGCCGTCCAGCGCTTCGATCGGCGCGGCACGCAGAAGCTGCACATGCACACCCTCGCCGGGCTGCTGCATGCCCCTCACACCTATCCGTCGACGACGTACCGCGATCTGCTGCTCGCGACCCGCCGCCTCACGCGCGACGAGGCCGCGGTCGTCGAGGTGTTCGGGCGCGCGTGCTTCAACGTCTTCGCGCGCAACCGCGACGACCACACCCGCAACGTCGCCTTCCTGATGAGCGAGCGCGGCGCGTGGCGCCCCAGCCCGGCCTACGACCTGACGCTGTCACCCGGTCCGGGCGGTGAGCACTCGATGCTGGTGGAGACCGAGGGTGCCAACCCGACCGAGCGGGACTTGATCGCGCTGGCGAAGGCGGTCGACGTGAAGCGTCCCGCCCCGATCATCGAGCGAGTTCGCACCGCCGTCGACGACTTCGCGCGCCACGCCGACGCGGCGGGCCTCCCGAAGCGGGTGACGCAGCGGATCGCGAGCGAGCTGGGCATCGCCACCAGCAAGCGCGCCAGGGGGACCTGAGCGGCGGTCAGCGGGGGGCGGGTGGGAACAGCGCAGGCGGCGGGGCGTCGAGGTCGATGCCGCGGGCGTCGAGCCAGCGGGCGGTGTCGGTGCTGCTCTCGTCGGGATCGATGGCGAAGGTGCCGCCCGCGGTGAGCACGGCGGCGGCGACCTCGCGCAGGAAGGCGTTGAGGCGCGGGGTGTGGCGCTCGGCGAGCGAGCGGTTGTCGAAGTGGCGGACGTGATCGGCGGCGGGGTGGCCGGAGCCGAACACGAACGGCTGCCAGAGGTCGCTGTGCAGCGCGATCGCGATCATCGGCGGCTCGACGTCGTCGAGCGGGCCGTCGTCGCCGTAGGCGAGGCTGGGACCGACGATGCGGACGGGCGGGAACGGCTCGGCGAAGCAGC
>JAYTAJ010001283.1:0-2376 GCA_043737575.1 Myxococcales bacterium
CCGATCTTGGTCAAGGTGTCGCGCTCGAACGCGTCGGGATCGACCACGCCCTCGGGCAGCGTGTGCAGCTCCATGTCGACGATCGCCGACGACAGGTACTCGATCGTGGTGTAGCCCTCGTTGAACTTGCTCGACGCGTCGATCTTGTCGACCAGCGCCTGCGGCATCGGCTTGCCGGTCTTGTAGTGCTTGGCGAAGGTGTCGAGGACCGGGCGCGACAGCACCCACTGCTCGTGGACCTGCGACGGGTACTCGACAAAGTCGCGCGGCGTGGTCGCCAGGCCCGGGTAGTTCACCTCGGACAGGAGCGAGTGCAGCGCGTGGCCGAACTCGTGGAACAAGGTCTGGGCGTCGTCGAGCGAGATCAGCACCGGGGCGCCGGGCGCGCCGTGGACGAAGTTGTTGTTGTTCGACGTGATCGGCGTGATCGGCGTGCCGAGGAAGGTCTCGTGACCGCGGTAGCCCGAGGCCCACGCGCCCGAGCGCTTGCTGCCGCGCGCGAAGTAGTCGCCGTAGAACAGGCCGACGTAGGCGCCCGTGGCCTTGGCCGTCACCTTCCACACCCGGACCTCGGGGTGGAACACCGGGACGGTGCCCGTGATCTCGGTGAACGCCAGGCCGTACAGCCGCTCGGCCATCCAGAACGACGCCGAGATCATGTTGTTCAGCTCGAAGTACGGCTTCACCTCGTCCTGGTCGAGGTCGTACTTCGCCTTGCGCACCTTCTCGGCGTAGTAGAGGTAGTCCCACGGCTCGATCGTGAACTTGGTCGGCTCGCGGTCGGCGATCTGCTGCATGTCGGCGACCTCCTCGGCGACGCGGGCGACCGCGGCCGGCCACACCCGCAGCATCAGCGCCTTCGCGGCCTCGGGATCCTTCGCCATCGTGTCGGACATGCGCCAATGCGCGTGCGACGCGTAGCCGAGCAGCTTGGCGCGATCGGCGCGCAGCTTGACGATCGTGGCGATGAGCGCGTTGGTGTCGTTGGCGTTGCCGTTGTCGCCGCGGTTCTTGAACGCCTTCCACACCTGCTCGCGGCGATCGCGGCGCGACGACGACGCCAGGAACGGATCGACGCTCGAGCGGGTGTTCACCACCAGCCACTTGCCCGGCTGCTTGTGCTCGTCGGCCGCGGCCTGGTACGACGCGATCAGCGACTCCGACAGCCCCGCCAGATCTTCCTTCTTGTCGAGGACGACCCAGGTGTTCTCGTCGGCCAGCACCTTGGTGCTGAAGTCGGCGAACAGCCCGGCCAGCTCCTCGTTGATCTTGCCGAGCTTGGCCTTGCCGTCGACCGACAGCTTGGCGCCCTGGCGAACGAAGCGATCGTAGCGGAGCTCGACCAGGCGGCGCTGCTCGGGCGTGAGCCCCGCGGCCTCGCGCGCCGCGTGGATCGCCGCGATGCGCGCGAACAGCTGGTCGTTGAACGTGATCTTGTCGTAGGCCGCCGCGATCTTCGGCGACCACTCCTTGTCGATCGCCTGGACCTCGGGCGTGCTCATGTTGCCCTGCAGGACGCCGAAGATGGTCTCGACGCGATCCTGATGACGGCCGGCGTCCTCGAGGGGAACGATGGTGTTGGCGAACGTCGCCGCCGCCGGATCGTGGGCGATGACCTGGACCTCGGCGTCGAGCAGCGCCAGCGCGATCGTGAACGCGCCCGGGATGTCGGCGGCCTTGGCCTTGTCCCAGGGCGGCACGCCGCCGTGATCGCCCGTCCACGGCGCCAGGAGCACGTTGTCCTTGGCGGTGGCGGTCAGCCGCGCGACCTCGGCGACCGCCGCGGCGCGCGCCGCTGCGTCGGCTTTCGGATCGGTCTTCGGGGTCGTCACCGATCCCGAGCCCACCGGCTCAGTCACCGGCTTGGCCTTTGCTTTGTCCTTGCACGACACCAGCAGTGCCAAGAGCAAGACAGTCGTGATGCGGGGGAGTCGACGGCTGCATGGGTTCCTCACGCGCGTACTCTAACGCCGGTCCTCGGGCGACGAGCAAGCAGAACCCACCTCGTCGCACGCGTCGCAGCCCGTCGCAGAACCCCGATCGCGGGCCGGTGGGGCGTTGAGTCGGGTCGGGCTGCGTGGTTCGATGGAAGGGCATGGAGCGCAGCGAGGCAGCGACGACGGTGGCCGACGAGCTGGCGGAGAAGCGCAAGCGCATCGAGCGGGAGGTGGGGCCGCGGCCGAGCTGGTTCTTGAAGCCGGTGGGCTGGATGCTGTCGCCGGATCTGGTGTCGAACCTGCGCTCGATCTTTCGTCGCTTCACCGATCCGCGGCGGTGGATGTGGCTCGATCGCGGGCGCGCCCACATCGAGGACGGCAGCGCCAAGGCGGGGCGGTGGGCGACGATCCGCGCGCGGACGCCGTCGACGGTGGCGGC
>JAYTAJ010001284.1:0-5482 GCA_043737575.1 Myxococcales bacterium
ACGGCAGCTGGCAGCGCGTCGAGGAGGAGGGCTGGTTCCCGCACACCGGCGAGGCCGACGAGCACGGCTTCGTGTGGCGCCAGATCGACTTCGGCTCGAAGTGCGCCGTCAGCCTGCGGCCGCACACCTGGGACGACGCCGAGCTGTTCGCGGTGCGCTACCACGACGGCGAGTGGGCGCCGTTCTCGCCGCGCGCCGCCGCGGGGTCGGCGCCGTTCCCGGCCGCGTACGTCGGCCGCGAGCCGCTCGACGATCAGGACGTCGCGATCTGGTACGTCGCCCACGTCCATTTCGATCAATCGTTCCCGTACACCGCCGGTCCGTGGATCAAGCTCGACGGGTTCTGATTTCAGGGAGGGCTTTCGCAAGCCCTCCCCTCAGCGGGGTCATGCCCCCGCTGAGCCTCCCCTCCGAGACGCGTGACCTCGATCATCGCACGACGCAACGGATAGACTGATCGCGTGGGCGATCACGTCTTGATCCAGACGCTGGCGCTGGTCGTCGGCACCGCGGCGATCACGACGGTGCTGTTCCAGCGCCTGCGGTTGCCGGTGGTGCTGGGCTACCTGGTCGCGGGCGTGCTGGTGGGGCCTCACACGTCGGTGTGGTTCGTCGCCGACGCCCACCTGGTCGAGACCCTCGCCGAGCTCGGCGTGATCTTGCTGATGTTCTCGATCGGCCTCGAGCTGTCGATCCGCGGCGTGCTCGGGGTCGGGGTCGGCGCGATCGCGGCCGCGGTGATCGAGGTCGGGCTGATGGTCGTGCTCGGCAGCGCGATCGGCAGCGCCTTCGGGCTCGACGGTCGCGCCAGCGTGTTCATCGGCGTGATCGTCGCGATCTCGTCGACCACGATCATCTCGCGCTCGTTCGACGAGCACCCGCCGCCGGCCGAGCAGAAGCGCCGCGTGTTCGGCCTGCTGGTGGTCGAGGATCTGCTCGCGATCCTGCTCCTGACCATCCTCACCGCGATCAGCCGCGGCGCCGACGCCGGCGTCGGCGAGCTGGTGACCACGCTCGGCCAGCTGCTCGGCTTCCTCGCCGCGACGATCGTCGCTGGCCTGTTGCTGATCCCGCGGCTGGTCCGGTTCACCGTCGGGCTCGGCCGTCATGAGACGACGCTCGTGCTCGCGATCGGCGTGTGCTTCGGCCTCGCGATCCTCGCCGACTCGGCCGGCTACCCGGTCGCGCTCGGCGCGTTCCTCGCGGGCGCGCTGGTCGCCGAGGCCGGCGCCAACGACACCATCGAGCCGCTGATCGAGCCGATCCGCGATCTGTTCACCGCGATCTTCTTCGTGTCGGTCGGCATGCTGATCGATCCCCACGCGATCCGCGACGGCTGGCTCGAGATCCTGGTGCTGCTGGTCGTCGTCGTCGTCGGCAAGTTCGTCACCGTCTCGCTCGGCGTGTTCCTGGTCGGGCGCGGCATCCCCGCCGCGGTCGCGACCGGCATGACGATGGCGCAGATCGGCGAGCTGTCGTTCGTCGCCGCCAGCATCGGCGTCACCGCCAAGGTGCTGCCGGCGTCGTGGTACGCGGTCGCGGTCGCGGTGTCGGCGGTGACGACCGCGCTGACGCCGCTCCTGGTGCGGCGCGGCCCCGCCGCGGCGGCGTGGATCGAACGCGCGCTGCCGCGCCGGCTGCAGACCTTCGAGGCGCTGTACGGATCGTGGATCGACGGCCTCGGCTCGCGCGCGATCGCGCGGCAGGGCGCGCCGCGCGCGTTCGGGCCGCGGGTGCGGCGCCTGGTCGCGTTGCTCGCCCTCGACTCGCTCGCGCTGCTCGGCGTCGTGCTCGCGACCGGCCTGTTCCAGGCTGCGGCGACGCGTCAGGTCATGCACGCGTTCCCCGAGCTCGATCCGACGTGGGCCGAGGCCGCGGTGCTGATCGGCGCGTTCGCGCTGGCGCTGCCGCTGTTGTTCGGCCTCGGTCGATTGTCGCGCGCGCTCGCGGTCGCGCTGGCCGAGCACTCGCTGCCGCCGCGCGAAGGCCTCGACCTCGCGCTGGCGCCGCGCCGCATGCTGATCGTCGCGCTGCAGGTGCCCATCCTCCTCGTGACCGGGCTGCCGCTGCTCGCCGCGACCGGCGCGCTGGCGCCGCCGCTCGCGCTCGGGCTGTTGGTCATGCTGGTGCTGTACGAGGCGTGGCAGGTGTGGCGCCGCGCGGGCGATCTGCAGGCCCACGTCAGCGCCGGCGCCCAGGCGATCGTCGAGATCCTCGCCGCGCAGGGCCACCGCGCCGCGACCGAGCCAGCGTCGGCGATCGGCGCCCCCGACGATCTGGCGATGCTCGACGCGGTGCTGCCCGGCCTCGGCACGCCGACCGCGGTGCGGGTCGCGCCGCACAGCGCGCTGATCGGTCAGACCCTCGGCACCAGCAACCTGCGCGGCCTCACCGGCGCGACCGTGCTCGCGATCCAGCGCGGCGCCCACAGCATCCCGGTCCCCGCTGCGTCCGACACGCTCGAGGTCGGCGACGTCCTCGCGCTCGCGGGGTCGGCCGACGCGATCGCCGCGGCGACCGCGCTGCTCGCGCCGTCATGACGTCGCGCGCCACACCAGCGTCTGGGTGCGGCGGTGGAGGAACGGCAGCGCCCACGCCGCGGGTGCGGTGTGCGGCTCGAAGGTCTCGATCGCGGCGAAGCCCGCGGCGCGCAGCTCGTCGGTGAGCGTCGCGCGATCGCGATCGTCGAACGCCATCGTGCGGCCGCGCGTCGCGCGCTTGAACATCCGCTCGAGCCCGCGGCCGACCCGACCCGGGCGCGGCTGCTCGACGAACGGCACCAGATCGAACACCACCGCGCTGCCCGGCCGCGCCGCGCACAGCGCCGCGAGCCGCTGCCACAGCGCCTGCTGCGCTGCGGCGTCGAGGTACATCAGCAAGCCCTCGGCGATCACGCAGACCGGGCCCGGCGCGAGGACGTCGTCGAACCCGAGCGTCGTGACGTCGTGGCCGATCAGCACCAGGTTCGATCGCGCCGCGATCGCGCGGCCGCGCGCCGACCGCGCCAGCAGCCGCCGCTTGTGCGCGATCATCGCGGGCAGATCGACCTCGACGTAGCGCAGCGCCGCGTCGGCGGTCGCGCTGGCGCCGCGCCGCGACAGCCCGGCCGCCAGCTCGAGCACCTGCGGGGACGCCGCCGCGGCGACCAGCCGATCGATCATGACGTGGCGCTGCACCAGCCCGTGCCGCAGCGACGGCACGTCGCGGCGAAACAGCCGCGCGACCCCGAGCGCGAGGTTGGTCGCGTTGAAGACGTCGCGGCCCTTCCAGCTGGTGAACAGCTCGGCGCCGTCGAGCTTGCCCCACCGCCACGCCTGCGCGGTGTAGAGCGCGGTGACCGACAGATCGCCCGCGGGCTGCTCGAGCGCGGTCGTCACGGCACGAGCGCGAAGCAGTAGAAGCCGCCGTAGCCGCCGCCCGAGCCGACGGTGTTGCTGTTGGGATCGGGCGGGCCCATCTCGATCAGGTTGACGCCGGGCGCGCAGCCCGACTCGATGAGCGACGACATCCAGCTGTTGATCTGGCCGGTCGGGCCGCGCGGCCACGAGTGGCCGACCCGCGGCTGACCCTCGAGGGGCTTGTTGCCCGCGTTGGCGGTCCAGTCGAGGCAGGTGCGGTTGGCCGCCTCGAGCCGACCTTGCGCGTTCGAGCCGGTCAGCATGTCGTGGTTGTCGATCTGGCCCATCGTCACGTCGGGGCGGTGGTTGGGTACGCCGTCCTCGTTGGGGAAGTCGTTGCGGATCGCGGCGTCACCGTTCTGCGGACGGATGAACATCAGGTCGGCCTTGGTCGGCGCGAGCACGCGACCGATGCGGTCGTACCAGGGGCCGTCGCCGATGCGATCGATCGCGTGGACCGGCTGACCGTTGGCGTCGGCGGTGGCGCTGAGGAACGCGCGCCACGGCTTGCCGCCCGCGCCCGGCATGCTGCGCTCGGCGATCGTCGCGCACAGCTTGTCGGCGCCGCGCAGCCCGGCGCCCGGGCCGGTCTCGCCGAACCGCAGATCGCCGCCGAAGCCGAGCGGGTTGCCGGACTCGCGCTGCAACGCGGCGAGGCTGGTGACGAAGAAGCTGAAGTTCGGCAGCGGGCCGTCGATCGGCAGCGCGGCGTCGACGATCGCGGCGTCGGGATCGCTGGCGGCGTCGGGCTCGTCGCCGTCACCACCGCCGCACGCGACGAGGGCCAGGCTCCAGATCGCAACCGTGGGGAGGGCTCGCATCCGTCGAGCATACGCACATATGCTCGGAGCATGGACGACGCTCCGCGGCCGTACCTGCGATCGATCGCGACCACCGGGTGGCGGGCGTCGGTGCGCGGCGCGGTCCGGCTGGCGCTGATCGGCTGCGCCGCGATCGCGATCGTCGGGCTCGTCATCGAGCGCCATCGGCCGTGCGGATCCGACTACCACCCGGGCGCGATGCACGAGTGGGGATCGCCGCGGCGGATCGTCGACGATCTGGGCTGGGCGCCGCTGGCGCTGGTCGCGCTGGTGGTGGTGGCGCAGGCGATCGTGCACCGTGGCCGGGTCGTCGCGAGCACCCTGCTCGGGCCGATCGCGGCGCTGGTCGCGCTCGGGGTGCTGATGACGCTGGTGCGGATCCACGGCCGCGGCCACACCCTCGAGACCACCTTCGTCGCCGACGCGGCGTTGCTCGGCGTCGCGGCGCTGGGCCTGTTGCAGCTCGCGGTCGAGCCGTGGCTCGCGCTGGCCGAGCTCAGAAGCCGATCCCGAACGTCGCCGTGATCGACGTGAACGCCAGATCGTCGACCGCCGTCGGCGGGTCGCTCGGATCGTCGGTGAAGATGTCGAGCTCGGCGTCCATCACGACCCGCTCGACGCGCACGGTGGCGAAGCGCGTGACCGACTTGCGGTTCTCCTCCTCGGCGAGGAGGAGCGCTCCGCCCCACTGGGCGTCGCCGACCAGCGGCCGCGCGAAGGCCTCGACCGCCAGCGAGCCCGACGACAGGATCAGCTCGGCGCGCGCGAACACGGCACCGACGCGTAGCTGCCCGAGCTGGAGCCGATCTGCAGGTAGCCCGCCGACGGCCGCAGCCCGACGAAGACGCCGCCGAGGCTGTCCTTGCGCGCGCCGACGGCGACCGCGTAGCTCGCGGTCGCGATGAGGATGCGGCTGCTGATGCCGGTCTCGGCGCCGACCGCCTTGACGCCCGCGCCGAAGCTGAGCGCGGCATCGTCGACGAGCCCGCCCCCCCACGGCGACTTGCGGCGCTGGCCGAGCAGCGCGCCGCCGAAGCGGAGGCCGAGCACGACGCCGCCATCGCCCGCGAGCTCGTCGGTCGTGGTCGGCGAGATCGCGTTCGGGACGTAGGCGACGCCGGCCTCGACGAGACCCCAGACGTGGGCGCCGAGCGGCGGCGTCAGGCGCGAGCGATGCGCCGCACACCTGACGGGTCTGCCGTGGCGCCGCGGCGGTGAACGTCGGGGTAGCGATCACGCGTAGTGGGCGGCGCCCGCGATCGC
>JAYTAJ010001285.1:0-2373 GCA_043737575.1 Myxococcales bacterium
CAGGCCAAGGTCGACAGCGCCGCGCGCACGATCGCCGCGCTCAACCCCGACGTCGCGGTGATCGGCCATCGGGTCCGCCTCACCAGCGATCGCGCCGTCGCGCTGCTCGCGGGCCACGACGTGATCGTCGACGGCAGCGACAACTTCGCCACCCGCTACCTGGTGAACGACGTCGCGCTGCGCCTCGGCATCGCCGTCGTCCACGCGTCGGTGTGGCGGTTCGAGGGCCAGCTCAGCGTGTTCGCCGCGGCCGGCCGGCCTTGCTACCGCTGCCTGTATCCCGCGCCGCCACCGCCCGGGGCGTCCCCGAGCTGCGCCGAGGCCGGCGTCCTCGGCGTGCTGCCGGGGGTGATGGGGATCCTGCAGGCGACCGAGGCGATCAAGCTCGTGCTCGGGCTGCCCAGCGTCGCCGGGCGGCTCCTGGTCTACGACGCGGTGCGCACCAAGCTGCGCGACCTCGCGCTGCGCGCCGATCCGCGCTGCGCCACCTGCGGCGACGGTGTCGACCGCGCGGCGATCCCGCTCATCGACTACGCCGAGTTCTGCGCTGGGACCTGAAGCGACGCGCTACCATCGCCGGCATGATCCGTCGCGACTTCTTGCGCACCTTGCTCGGCGGCGGCGCCGGATCGTTGCTGGTCGTCAGCGCCTGCGGCGGTGACGATGGCGCTGCGCCGATCGACGCGCCCGCGAGCTGTCTGGCCCGCAGCCCGGTGTCCGTGATCGTCGGCAATCATGGCCACTCGATGATCGTCACCGCGGCCGAGGTCGGCGACCCCCGCGATCGCGAATACGACCTGACGGGCGGCGCCGACCACTCGCACTCGGCGACGATCACGGAAGCACAGTTCGACCGACTGGCGAACGGTATGTCCGTGACCGTCACGTCATCCGGCGCCGGTCACACGCACACCATCAACATCCGGTGTCGGTGACCGTCGTCGGCGATCACCACATGACGGTGTAGCCGACCTGGGCCCGGACCGCGCTCGACACGACGAGCAGCGCGCCCTGACCGGTGTCCATCGTGTCGTGGGTGGTGTACTGCCACGACAGCGACGGGGTCAGGATGCCCGAGCGGCCGACCATCACGTTGGCACCGACGCGCGGCGCGATCGCGAAGCCAGCGCCCGGACCGTCGATGTACGAGACGCCGAGGCCCATGCCGAGGAAGCCGAACGTGCTCCGGTTGAACGGCAAGTGATACGACGGCTCGACGAGCGCGGTGAAGATCGTGCCCGAGGTGTCGCCCGCCTTCGCGTACGCGAAGTCGAGGATGCCGGTCAGCTCCAGGTTGTCGGCGGCGAACCAGCCGATCGACGGCGAGACGTTGACCTGGGTCAGGTCGCTCGCGGCGGTGAGGCCGGCCGAGCCGCCGAGCTCGAGGACGCCGGCGCGGCCGTAGCCGATGAGACCACCGACGCCGGCCTGCTCGACCAGACCGCCGGGCGGCATGCCGGGAGACGCGACCTCGGGGGCCGGATCGTTGTCGGACTGCGCCTTCGGGAGATCACCGTCATTCGTCGGTGCGTCCGCGGTGCTCGCCGCGGTGGCGGGGGCGCCATCCTGGGTGGTGTCGTTGTTGTCGTCCTCGGGGACGTTCTGGGCGAAGGCGGTACCCACGGTCGCAGCGGTGAACAGCACGGACATGATGACGGTTCGTTTCATAGGAGTCTCCTGAGGGATAGTTGGAAGGACGAGCTGGCGTAGAGCAGGGACCGTGCCGTCTCCTCCGAAGGGATCGTGGGGTCTTGCGCGCTGGAAACCTCGCGCGGCCCGTGCGCCATCGCCCGTTGTGCTGCGCGCGCACGCACAGATGCCGTGATCGGGAGGCAACCCGATCGCGGCGGGCGCGTCTGGAGACGGTCGCGTGCGGTAGCGCTCGGTGAGCGCGGCGTCAGCCCACGGCGCGGCACGCTGCACGCGGTCCACCCCGACGATCCCGGGCGCGCCCGGATCCGCGGCGCGTTCCTCGAGGCCTTCGCTCACCACGCCGCCGCTTGATCCGTTGCGCGCGGCACGGGACAATCCCGGTCCGTGTCGATCGCCCCCGGCCAGCAGGTGGGCAACTATCAGGTCTTGTCGCGCCTGGGAGTTGGCGGGATGGGTGCGGTCTACCTCGCCGAGCACCCGATCATCGGCAAGAAGGTCGCGCTGAAGGTCATCCACCGCGAGCTGGCCGGCAACCGCGAGGTCATCTCGCGCTTCTACCAGGAGGCGCGGGCGGTCAACCTGATCGGCAACGAGCACATCGTCGAGATCCACGACTTCGGTCAGTCGCCCGAGGGCGACCACTTCTTCATCATGGAGTACCTCGACGGCAAGACCTTGGCCCAGGTCTTGACCCGCGAGCGCATCTTCGCGGTCCACCGC
>JAYTAJ010001286.1:0-2372 GCA_043737575.1 Myxococcales bacterium
CTCGACGATGCGCCGATCACGGCGCGCGGGGCGGTGCCGGACGCGGCGCTGGTGGCCGAGGCCGATCGGCTGGCGATCGGGTTCCACCCGGGCGTGACCAGTCGGCTGCCGTTCGCGCTACCGGCGCGCAGCGAGCTGCGGGTCGGCGTGACCGTGACCGCGCCGCGCGTGGCATCCGAGCGGTGACCGCCTGCTGTTCGAGGCCTGTCAGGTCCGATCGGGTCCCGACTACCTCGACTGCGAGGGCGTCGGTGCACCGGTCAACCGGGTCTGGCGCTACGACCGCGCGACCGGCGCGTGCACCGATCTGACGGGCGACAACGTCGACGAGCGCAGCCCCGACTGGATCCCCGGCACCGACGACTACGTCTTCACCACCGTGCGCCGCCCCGACGGCAGCGGCGTCGATCTCCGCGCCAGCCTCACGCGGCGCAGCGCCGCCGCCGTCGCCACGCCGTTCACGCGCCTCTACGTCCCCGAGCGCGGCAACGTCAGCGCGCCGCGAGTCGCGGCCGACGCCAGCGCCGTCGCCTTCGTCAAGATCGCCGAGCAGTCCGACGACTTCCTGATCCACGCGCTGCCTCGTCGCCTTCGTCGCGCTCGGCGAGATCGCCGTCATCGATCGCGGCGGCACCGCGGTCACCCGCACTGCGCCGTCGACGATCTACGACTGGGAACCCGATCGCTGATCATCGCCGCGCCCGCAGGCGGCCGCCGGCCCAGGCGCACGGCACGGCGACGACGACGAGGGCGAGCGGATACCAGAGCGGGCCGAGGGCGGGCTCGTGGGTCGCGGCGACGATGGCGCCGACGGTGCTGATGATCAGGCCGACGACGCCGAGGGCGAGGGCGTGGCGCATCGGTCGATCGCGCGCGAGCCGCGCGGTGAGGTAGCCGCCGCCGATGCCGTAGAGGATGCGGTAGGCGAGGGCGACGACGAACGCACCGTCGGACGCGCGCTGGCCGAGCGGCGGGAACACGCCCGCGGCGTGGAGCACGGCGTCGGTGACGGTGGTGACGACGATGATCGCGAACAGGCCGGCCAGCGTCGGGCCGACGCGGCGCAGGAGTGGGGTGGACGGCGTGACGGACAGGATCGCAGCGGGTTGGGTCATGCCCACAGTCGGAGCCGGGCGGCTGCGCTCGACATGGCCGCGCGTTTTTTTGATCAGCGCACGGTGCGCGAGCCTTTCGGCGGCTTGCCGCGCGGCTTGTCGGTCGGCGGCGGCGGGGCCGGCGGCTCGGTCGGCGCGGCGGCGGGCGCGGACGGCGCGGCCTTGGGATCGGGGCAGCGCAGCGCGGTGTGGCTGAGGCGGCCCTTGGCGGCGGGGCCGACGACGACCTCGTAGCGCAGCGTGCCCGCGGCGGCGGTGCAGTGGGTGAGCTGCGGGTCGAGGGTGTCCTTGGCCTTCGCGATCTCCTTGCCGTTGGCGTCGAACAAGCGCAGCGCGAGCGTGCGGTGATCACCGGCGCCGGCCGCGAGCACCCGCACGCAGCCGGGCTCGGTGGTGACGAGCTGCGAGACCGTGCCGGTCGCGTAGGTCGAGCGGATCGGCGCGATGGTGGTGCAGCCGGTGCCGCGCAGCTGCGTCGACAGCTGCGCCAGGCGATCGGCGCCCGACTCGCCGAAGCCGAGGCGGGCCGGTAGATCGAAGACGGTGATCGCGATGATGGTCGGCGCCGCCAGCACCGCGATCAAGGTCATGAGGCGCCCGACCCAGCGACCGGTGCGGCGCTCGCTGCGCTCCTCCTTGCGCTCCTCGCGCTCCTCCTTGCGCTCCGCTTCTTCGCGGGCCTCGCGTCGCGCCTCGCGCTCGAGGTGGGCGCGCTGCTGCTCGGCGACGCGAGCCTCGCGCTGCTGCTCGAGCAGGTAGCGGCGACGCGACTCGATGTCGGGGACCACCATCGCGGCGCCGCAGTACGGACACTTCATCGCCGTGATCGCCGGGTCGGCGGGCACCGGGTGGGTCGCGTTGCACTCGCCGCAGCGGATCATCGCCATGGGGCGGATCTTCCCCTACTGTGCGCGCCATGGCTCACACGTGGCACTTCTTTCGAGCCGGCGGCGTCGACCAGGTCGCCATCCGCACCGGCGCGGATCTCCTGGCGCTGGCCGAGCTGGATCAGAAGCTGTGGGTGGCGCTGGCGATGCCGACGCGCGACGTCGCGATCGATCCGGCGACGATGGATCTGCTCGACGATGACCACGACCGACGCGTCCGGATCCCGGACATCCTGGACGCGGTGGCGTGGATCGGCGCGACCTGGAAGAACCCCGACGACCTGCTGAAGAGCAGCGACACCGTGGCGCTGGCGTCGATCAAGGACGCCCAGGTCGCGAGCGCCGCCAAGCGCATCCTGACCGGGCTCGG
>JAYTAJ010001287.1:0-5473 GCA_043737575.1 Myxococcales bacterium
GAAGGCAAGCTCGAGGCGCTCAAGACCGGGCGGCCGACGATCCCGTGGGACGAGGACTACGTCGTGCCCGAGGACGGCCAGCTCATGCTGCTGCACGGCTACCGCAAGGGCGCGACCGTGCGCGAGAAGTTCTATGGCGACTACTTCGATCGCGACAAGAAGGTCCACCACGGCTACGACGACACGACCAAGACCGACATGGCGGCGCAGCTGCGGATCATCCGCGACGACGACGGCCACGAGTACTGGTTCTATCCCGACGCGCCCTCGGGCAACGCCAGCAAGAAGTTCCCGGCGAACGCGCTGCGTCCCGGCGAGACCGGTGACATGTACTGGCTGGTCTACGATTCGAAGCAGATGCCGACCCGTGGCCACAACCATCCTCCGGTCGCGCAGCACTGGAACGCGACCGGCAACGCCACCAACCAGACCGCGCGCACCGAGTTCTTCAACGGCCGCGGCGCGGGGACGCAGCCGCTGAAGTGGGAGCCGAAGACGATCAACTCCGGCAAGGGCAGCAAGGACTCGACGGGCAAGAACGTGAACTACGGGTTCAACGTGCGCGTCACGTTCCGGGGCACCTGATGACCGCCTACCGCCTGTGGCACGGGTGGCAGCCGCGCCCGACCGTCGTCGAGGCGGTGATCCTCGACTGCGATAGCTGGTTCCTCGGCGTCGGGACCGACGCGCTGATCGACGACGTCCAGGACGCGATCGGCGTCCGCGCGCCGCGGCTGGGTTGGCAGCTGACGCCGGCGCGCAACAACTACTACGCGCCGCACCGCGCGGCGCGGCGGTCGTGGGGCGACGTGTGGAACGTGGCCTGGTTCCTGTCGATCGAGTGGGCGGCCGCGGTGACGGCGCGGTTCGATCGCCGCGGCGACAGCGTCGGGATCGACAGCGTCGACGCCAGCCACCGCGATGGCTCGCCGTACGACTGGGAGGCGATCGGCTGCGTCGCGATCGGCGACTTCGTCGACGACGATGCCGCGGCGCGAGCCGACGAGGCGCTGGCGGCCGACGGGCTGGTCGCGCGCCCGGGCCTCGCGTTCGGTCGCTACCCGCAGCGGCTGATCGAGCTCGGCTCGCGGCCGCGCGACTTCTACGTCGACGGCGCGGGCGAGGCCGAGGCGATCGTGGCGCGCCTCGACGCGCTCGGCGCCAGCACGAACCTCATCACCACCGAGGCCTGGGTGCGCCGCGAGCGGAGTCGACGATGAAGCACAACCAGCGGCCGGTCGAGATCGATCCCGACGGCGAGGCCGCGCCCGCCGAAGGTCCGGCGCCGGGCAAGAAGCCGCTGACCGCGATGCTGCCACCGTCGCCGTCGATCCAGGCCGCGCCCGCGCCGCCGCCCGCACCCGCGCCGCCCGTGCTGCGTCCACCGCGGCCCGAGCCCGCCGCCGCCGCGCCGCCCCCCGTCCTCGACGATCCCTTCGCGCTCCACCTGCCCGAGCCCGCCGCGCGACCGCCGAAAACCGTGCCGCCGATCGTGGCGCGACCCGCGCCCGGCCCCAAGGAGAGCGAGCCCGAGCCGGACCCCGACGCCGACTGATTGTTTGCCCAAGGTGGGCAAGTGTCGGACGATGTAGGCATGACCGATTGGGCAGACCTGCGGCTGATGCCGCGCATCGATGTCGAGACGTTCTGCAGCGAGCTCGTCGACGGGCGCGATCGACCCGGCCTCGTGATCGATCTGTCGCCCGAGGGCGCGCGGCTCGAGCGGCCCTACACGGGTGGCCCGACGCCGCGGGAGATCGTCCTCGAGCTGGAGGTGCCGGACATCGACGAGGTCATCTGGGCTCGCGGCGAGGTCTGCTTCGATCAGATCCGCCAGGCGCCGCCCGGACGCGGCGGCGCGCTCGGCCTGTTGCGCACGACCGGCATCCGCCTCGTCGCCGCGGCGCGCCGCGATCTGCGCATGCTGCAAGAGTGCGTGATCGAGATCCATCGGGCGCGGGTCGCGCGCGAGCGCGATCAGCTGCTCGACGCCGCCTGCTACGCCCGCGGCTGATCGGGGTCACGCCAGACGCGGCGCCAGTCGATCACGCGGAACCACAGCCACGCGAAGCCGCCGCCGATCGCGGCCCAGATCAGCAGCGACGTGATCGCGATGGTCTGGCGCTCGGCTTCCTTGCGCTCGCGGAAGGTCACGCGGACCCGATCGAGCCCCTCCCACGCCTCGACGGTCCGGATCTCGGACTGTCGCTTGTCGAGCTGACCGTCGATCTCGGCGAACGCCGCGCGCTCGCGCGACGCGCCGATCAGCAGCGCTGGCAGGGCGCCGAGCGCGACCGCGAGCACGACGCCGACGATCAGGCGGACGCCGTCGTCGCGCAGCGCGCCCTTCCAGCCCGGGCCCGACGACGACGACGACGGCGCGGCGGTGCGCGGCGGGTGCGGCGAGGCCGGTGCCTCGTGCATCGTGTGGCCCTGCGTCGACGCGATCGGCGGCGGCAGCGGCGCGACGGTGGCGACCGGCGGCGGCGTGGTCGAGATCGGCTTGCTGGTGCGCGGCTTGGTGTCGGTGGCGAGCATCAGCTCGGGCGCGTCGGCCTGGGCCTCGGGCGGCGCGAACGGATCGAAGACCTCGACCGCGGGCGACGAGTCGTCGAGGTTGACGTCGGCGCTGTCGTCGTCGTCGGCGTCGGGTGGCGGGCCGAAGCTCGCGGGGAGCGGCACCTTGCGCGACGCGGTCGCCGCGCTCTCGGGCGGCGCGAAGGTCGCGGGCAGCTTGAGCTTGCGCGACGCCCGGGCCTCGTCCTCGGTCGCGCCGTCGAGGGTCGACAGGGTCAGCGGATGCTCGCCCGACAGCGCGCCCAGCTCCTGCGCGACGTCGAGATCGGGCGGCGGCCAGCTCGGCTGCGACGGCCGCGTGCTCGCGGGCGCAGGCGCAGGCACGGGCGTGCGCTCGACCCGCGGCAGCGTCACCGCGGGGACGCTGGTCGCCGGCGCGGCGTCGACCGACACGATCGTGCAGATCGCCCCGAGCCGCGCGAGGTCGTGGGCGTAGCTGTCGGCGGTGGCGCGATCGACGTTGCCCTTCACGCGAAACCGTCCGGCTGCGAGGCGGGCCTCGAGGTCGGCGATCGGGATGCCGTAGCGCTCGCCGATCGCGCGGGCGAGCGCGGCCACGGCACCGACGGCGGTCGAGCGGGGTCGCTCGATGAAGACGTTGAACAGGCTCACGGGGCTCGGTCGACGCGCCCCCGCGCCGGGTCGGAAATTGTAGCAGTCGTCGCGCCGACCGTGGGGCGCTGCCGGCTGGCATCGTTGCAGATCTCCGCCGCGCGCCAGAAGTTGCGCGCCGGATCCGCGGTCCTCTACCGTCGAGGCATGCACAACAGCCAGCCCGCTCGCGGAAAGCTCGTGCTCCGGTCGTCTCACCGCACGCTGCGGCTCGGGATCAGCCACAACGCGACCGCCTCGACCTGGGCCGCGCCGTCCAAGGATCAGAAGAAGGCTGCGCCCGCGAAGCCAGCTCGTCGGTAACCCGCCGAGGTTTTGGCGATCGACGGGCTTTATCCACAGGGAGGCCTCGGGCGCGCTACAATTTTCGTCATGGACGGAAAGCCCGCGAAGCGTTCAGCCCTGTTGTGGCTCTTGGTGCTGCTCGCTGTGGTCGTGTTGTGGTGGTACCTGCGCCCCGCCCCCGACGAGGGCGCGTCGAACGCGCGCATCGAGTCCGATCGGATCGCCGCCATCGGCGCCGATCCGGATGACGTGATCGTCGATCTGCGCGATGACGCCAGCCCGGCGCTGGTCGCGTCGATCGAGCGCGAGCACGGCATCGATCTGGTGCTGATCTCCGACCAGGCTCGCGACGAGCAGGTCTACCGCGCCCACGTCCCGGCCGATCGCGCCGACGCGATCCTCGCCGCGCTCACCCGCACCCGCGGCGTCGAGATCGCCGAGCCCGACGCGATGTACTCGCTGTCGCCCGGTGAGATGGTCGCCACCGAGGTCGCGCCGCCCGAGCACGGCTGGGCCGGCTTCCCCGACGACCCCGGCTACGCCAAGCAGTGGCACATGCGCCAGATCGGCATGCCCGACGCGTGGAAGCTCGCCGACGGCGAGGGCGTGATCGTCGCGGTGCTCGACACCGGCGTCGCCTACGAGGATCACGGCGCGTTCCACGCCGTCGAGGATCTGAAGGGCCTCCGCTTCGTGAAGCCCTACGACTTCGTCGCCAATAGCACCCACGCTAACGACGATCACGGCCACGGCACCCACGTGACCGGGACGATCGCGCAGGTCACCCACAACGGCCTCGGCGTCGCCGGCGTCGCGCGCAACGTGCAGATCATGCCGCTCAAGGTGCTGTCGGGCTCGGGCTCCGGCTCGGTCGCCGGCATCGCCGACGCGATCCGCTACGCCGCCGACAACGGCGCCAAGGTCATCAACATGAGCCTCGGCGGTCCGTTTCCGTCGCGGGTCCTGAAGAAGGCCGTCGAGTACGCCCACAAGAAGGGCGTCGTCGTCGTGTGCGCGGCCGGCAACGAGAGCCGCGGCAAGGTCGGCTATCCCGCCGCGTACCCCGGCGCGCTCGCGGTCGCGTCGACGCAGGCCGACGAGGCCACCGCGTTCTACTCGAACTACGGCAAGGACATCGACATCGCGGGCCCGGGCGGCAACACCCGCAGCGGCGAGAACGGCGGCGTCCTGCAGAACACGATCAAGGTCGGCGATCCGACTCAGAGCGGCTACTTCGCGTTCATGGGCACGTCGATGGCGGCGCCCCACGTCGCCGGCGTCGCCGCGCTGGTGGTCGGCGAGGGCGTCACCAACCCCGACATGGTCGAGCAGATCCTGAAGGACACCTCGCGCAAGCCGTCGAACCAGAAGTACGAGCGTGATCGCTACGGCGCCGGCATCGTCGACGCGCCGGCCGCGATCCTCAAGGCCCGCAGCAAGGACGGCGCGTACCAGTTCGGCCTCGGCCTGCTGATCGCGCTCGCGGTCGCGGCCAGTGCGCGCGGCGGTCGTGGGCTCGGCACCAAGCTCGGCGGCGGCTACCTCGGCGGCGTGCTCATGGGCTCGGGCGGCTTGTTCTTCCTGCCCTGGCTCGCGGGCGGCGTGTCGTCGTGGACCGGCGTCGAGATGCTGACCCGCGGTCTGCCGTCCTTGGACATGGCGATCTTCGGGCCGCTGTCGCACGGCAACCCGCTGTTCATGAGCGCGCTCCTGCCGTTCCTCGCGATCGCCGTCGCCGCGGGGGCCCCCCGCGCGCGCGCGATCGTCGCCGGCCTCTCCGTCGGCGTCGCCGCGCACCTCTTGTTCTTCGCCGCGGTGCCGGTCTTCGATCTGCGCTACGTCCCGGGCGCGACCCTCGAGACCCTCTGGCTCGTCGGCAACGCCGCGCTGGCCTCGGCTCTCGCGGTGCTCACGTTGCGCCGCGCGGCCTGATCAGGGCGGTGGCAGGTAGCCGTCGCGGCGGTAGTTGCCGCGGCCGGTCGGCCACAGGAGGCAGTTG
>JAYTAJ010001288.1:0-5470 GCA_043737575.1 Myxococcales bacterium
CGAGTACGAGTACCGGGCGCTGCGCGACGACGCCCGCGCCGACGACAAGCTGTACCTGTGGACTCAGGTCCGATTCTGAACCGGTAGCTCCAGCTCGACAGTGAACCAGCCGCCGAGCTCGCTGGCGATGCGCAGGCGGGCCCCGAGCACGTCGGCGATCTTCTGGCACAGCGCGAGGCCGAGGCCGGCATGCGCGCCGACCGCGCGGGCGCGATCGCCGCGCCAGAACCGCTGGACCACCCGCGGCGCGTCGGCGGCGGCGATCCGGCTGCCGGTGTTGGCGATGCGCACGGTGCGGCCATCGACGATCGAGACCACGAGCTGGCCGCCCGGCTCGGCGTGGGCGATCGCGTTGTCGACGAGGTTGGCGAGGACGATCGCGACCAGCGCGGGATCGGTGCGCACCGGCGCGGCGGCCGGGATCGTCGCGGTGACCTGCAGGCCGCGCGTCGCGGGATCGGCGCGATCGATCGCGGCGGTGACCAGCGCCGCCAGATCGCCGTCGACCTTCGCTGCTGCGGCGCCACGGTCGAGCCGGGCCAGCATCAAGAGCGACTCGATCACCTGCTGGGTCTGGCCGCAGATCGCGAGGACCTCGCGCAGCGAGTCCTGGTAGCGCGCCGGTGGCCGCTCGCGGTCGAGCGCGACCTCGAGCGTCGCCGACATGCCGGCCAGCGGCGTCCGCAGCTCGTGGGCGATCTCGGCGGTCAGCTCGCGCTCGCGCGCCAACGCCGCGGCCACGCGCTCGACCAGTCCGTCGAGGCGCTCGACCACGCGCCGCAGCTCGGCGGGGGCACCGGCGCCGTCGAAGCGCGCGGTCGGGTCGGTCTCGTCGACCGCGTCGATCTGATCGGCGAGGCGGCGCAGCGGCGCGGTGGTGAAGCGGCCGAGCCACGCGATCACGCCGAGGCACAGGGCCAGGCCGACGATGCCAGCCAGCGCCAGCGCGGTGCGGACTCCGGCGATCGCGTCGTCGAGTGGCGCGGTCGCCTGCGCGACCGTCAGCACCGCGGCGCGGGCTGGTGTCGGCGGTCCGTCCGCCTCCTGGCGCGGCGCGAACCGATGCCGCACCGCGCGCGCGCCCCGTGGGGCCTGCGGCGCCGACCGGTACATCACCGCGCCGTCGACCGCGAGCTCGACCCACAGGCCGTGGCCATCGGCGAGCTCGGGCAGCAGCCGATCGTCGAGATCGGTCTCGACCGCGGCGCCGTCCTGCTCGACCAGCACCGCCAGGGCGCGGGCCCGCGCCGCCAGCGCCGCGTCGAACTGATCGGTCAGCGCGCGCCGGGCCAGCACGTCGACCACCGCCCCGACGATCGCGAACACCAGCGCGAGCCCGAGGCCCGCGCCGATCACCAGGCGCCGCTGGATCGAGCCGGTCACGGCGCCGCGTCCTCGAGCACGTAGCCCTGGCCGCGCCGGGTGTGGATCAGGCGGCCGCGGCCGCCGTGCTCGAGCTTCTTGCGCAGGTAGCCGACGTACACGTCGACGACGTTGCTGATCGCCTCGGACCGGAAGTCGTAGACGTGCTCCCAGATCTCGGTGCGCGTGACCAGCTCGCCGGCCCGCACCGCGAGATACTCGAGCAGCGCGTACTCGCGGGCCGACAGCGCGATCGCCTCGCCGGCGCGGGACACCCTGCGCTGCGCGGTGTCGATCGCGAGATCGCCGACCGCGATCACCGGGCTGGTCCGCGCGTAGCGGCGCCGGACCAGCGCGCGGACCCGCGCCAAGAGCTCGGCGGTCGCGAACGGCTTGACCAGGTAGTCGTCGGCGCCGCCGTCGAGCGCGCGGACCCGATCGTCGATCGCGTCGCGCGCGGTCAGCACCAGCACCGCGGCCGGTGCGCCGCGGGCCCGCAGCTCCCGCAGGATCGTCCAGCCGTCGACGCCGGGCAGCATCAGGTCGAGCACGATCACGTCGTACGGATTCGACTCGGCGAGCCAGCGGCCTTCGTCACCATCGGCCGCGGCGTCGACCGCGAAGCCGTGCTCGCCGAGCAGCTCGACCACCGCGGCGCGGATCGGTCGGTAGTCCTCGACGACGAGCACCCGCATCAGTCGTCGTCCGCCTCGTCGTCGTCGTTCGGCTCGGTGGCGCGCGCGCCCGCGGCCGTGAACAGCAGCTCGCGTCGCTGGCCGCTCACCGTCAGCTTCGCCTCGTACAGCACCGCCGCGGTCGCGCCGAAGCTGTGCTTCCACCAGCGCACCTCGCGCGCGTCGGCGACCGCGGCCGCCAGCGCCACCGTCACCGCCGCGGGCACCTTCGCCGCCGGCAGCTCGTCCTCGCGCTCGATCACCCGGCCGTCGACCGCGACCTCGACCTCGTGACGCCCGTCGGCGTCGTCCCACTCCGCCTCGTACCGATCCCCCTCCCGCTCGATCGGCCCGAGCACCGCCGGCCCGGCCGCCCCGCGCAACGCGCGATCGACCGCGGCGGGCACCGTCGCCGCCGTCGGCTCGGGGTCATGGACCGTGGCGCAGCCGGAGGCGATCGCCAGCGCGACGAAGCAGAGGGTGGGGCGCATGCGGACAGTCTCTCTGGCACCAGATGAGACCGCGATGAGACCATGGTCACGCGAGGCGCGGGGCCGTCGGACCGCTCAGGCCCGCGACGTCGAGGCGGGGACGCGCGAGCGGAGGGGGGCGCCGAGGAGCGCGCGCGCTGACAACGCCAGCGTCGTGACGATGAGGCCGATCGCGCCGCCGGCGACCAGCGCCGACGAGCTGGCGAGGCCGCCGACGATCGTCCACAGCGCGCACGCGATGAACGTGGTGCCCGTCGACAGCGGCTCGGTGCGGCCGCGGACGCGGGGCCAGACGGCGGCGAGGGTGGCCACGACGGCGACGAGGGCGCAGGCGAGCGCGGGAGTCATACGGTGTGGCACTGCACGCCACGGGCCATGCGCAGCAGCGCCGGGAGGTCGTCGCGGCGTGGCGTGCGCGCACACTGTTGCGCCGCGCCGCCCACGATCCCGCGCGTTCGGTGACGAACGAGACGACCGACCCGGGATGCCGATCGCGTCCTGCGATCGACGCCGCGGTCGACGACTGGCCGCCGATCAAGCGCGCTTGTAGACGGACGTGAAGCCGCCGAGCACGCCCGACTCCTTCGGCTGATAGATCGCCAGATAGCGATAGCTGGCGACATCGAGGAGCGGCGACGCGGTGTCGTCGCCGACCAGCTCGGACACCGCCCGATCGAGGAGGGCGTCACCCGACAGCTCGGTCAGGGCCGCGACCGCCTCGGCCTCGGCGCGCAGCTCGATCTGCACCGGCTGCTCCGACGAGAACTCCCAGCTCTGCAGGCCTTCACGATCGATCGACTCGAAGGTGTAGCCGAAGTGATGGGCGCGATCGATGCGGTGGTACGTCCAGTAGTCGAACCAGACCACGAGCACGAGCTCGCGGCCGCCTGCGTCCGGCAGGAACAGCCGCACGCTCTCGAGCTTGCCGTCGACGACCGTCCCGCCCGCGCGATCCTGGAAGTGGACGGGCTGATCGACGGTGCGGCTCAGGACCGATCCGGGCATCGCGGCTAGTGCCCGCCGGGCAGATGCGCCGAGACGTCACGCGTGATGCTGATGAAGGTGCCGACGCCCGCGCTCGCTTCGATCTTGCCGATCTTGCCGCCATCGGCCTCGCCGCCGACCGCGTTGCCGAGGAACAGCTTGCAATCGACCTTCGCGTCCTTCCACGGCTTCTCGCCCTCGCGCTCGACCTCGAGCGAGATCTTGTAGGACTTCTTCAGGACCTTGAGGCTCTCGTTGCCGATGACGCCCGCGCCGCTGGCGAGGCCCGCGACGATGGCATTGGCCAGCTCCGCCCCGTTCGGCGCGGTCATCGCCTTGCCGATGGAGGTGCCCAGTCCGAGCGCGGCAAACAGCTTCATGATGCCGCCGACCGACACGATCTTGGCCTTGTCGAAGTCGAAGCTGTTCTCGGCCTGGAACGCGGCGTCGACCGACAGGACGTTGCGGCCACCGCCGAACACGTAGCCGACCTTGCCCTCGGTGTCGCCCCGCTTGAGGTGGGCCTCGACCGCGAACTCGTTGCGTCGGGTCTCGCCCGTGATCTCCTCGCCGGCCTCGCTGGAGATGCCATGCACGGCCTTGGCCGAGGCGCCGCCCGCGAGGCCCTTGCCGTCGGCGCCGCCGCCGACGTCGGCGCTGACACCGATGGCGATCGACACCTCGAACGAGCCCTTGTGCTTGCCGAAGAACTCCTTCATCGCGGCGAGCGACTGCTTCGCCGGGTCCTGCACCCACTGCGGCACGCGGCTGCCGGTCGCGAGCACGCCGAGCGCCTTGAAGACGTCGTAGTCGAAGATCTCCGAGCCGAGCGCCCACTCGGCGCCGCGCGCCGCCAGCGGATTGGCGAGCGACGCGACGTTGCGGACGTTCATGCCGCGCAGCGCGTCGTAGAGCACGCCCTTCACGGCGGCGCCGAGACACTCGAGCATCTCGCCGTCCTTGGCCTTCAGCTTGATCTTGCCCTCGCCGAAGACCTGGACGTCGGCCTTGAAGATCTTGAGATCGATGCCCCACGTCACGCCGAGGTGGAGGCTGATCTCGAGCTCGTTGCCTTCCTTGCTGGTGAGGTAGCGACCTTCGCCCTCGATCTTGATGGCGCCGCCGCCGAGCTGCGGGATCGGCGGCGTGGTGACGCCGAGCTTGGCCTCGGCGTACTTGCCCATGTCGCCGGAGACGCCGGTCTGGGCCTTGAGCTTGGCGAGGTAGCCGCCCAGGCCGAAGGTGTCGGGGCCGTGCTCGGCCACGGGCGCGACCGCGGGCGCGTCGCCTTCCTTGCGCTGGATCGCGCCGCTCGTGACCGACGCCGAGCTCAGCGACTCGCCGACCGGCTCGCCGCGCGCGGCGCGATCGCCCGCGCGATCGGCCTCGGCCTCGAGCGCGTGGTCGGCGACGATCGGCGCGCCCTTGCCCTGCGGGGTCGACACCCGGCCGGCGCGCTGCTGCTGGACGTGGGTCAGCTCGTGACCGATGAGCGAGTCGCCCGACATGGTGCCGGGGTTGTACTGACCGGGCGCGAAGTGGAGATCGGTCCCCTGCGCGTAGGCGACGGCGCCCAGCTGCGACGCCTGCGGGCCCTCGTGGACCCTGACATCGGAGAAGTCGGCGCCGAACGACGACTCCATCTTCGCCTGCACCGCCGAGGGCAGCTGGCTGCCGCCGCTGGTGGTGGTGGGCACGTCGTCGGCCGCGGCGGCCCCGGTGGCCTGACGCTGGACCGGCAAGTGGAGCGCGAACGGATCGTCGCCGGGCTCGACCGCCGCGGGGGCGGTGAAGTCGCTAGCGGTGGGCGCGCTCGCCTTGCGTTGCAGCGGGAGCGCACCCGATCGGGTGGCCTTGCCAGGGGCGACCCCCGACGTGCTGGTGCTGCGGTCGTCGTCGGATCGGGGGGCTGAGTCGCGAGTGAGGGTCATGGTGCTCCTGGCGCTGGCAAGCAGTGGC
>JAYTAJ010001289.1:0-2370 GCA_043737575.1 Myxococcales bacterium
CCGCCGTGGCCGGGGACGATCGCGGTCACCATCACCGCCCCGTCGACCACCACCCGCGGCGGCCGCTGCGCCATCGACGATGGATCCTGCAGCGTGAACTCGACCCGGATCGCGTCGACGATCTGGGCCGAGCTGGGGTCGGTGATGATCGGCGCGATCCGATCGGCGGGCGGTCCGATGTTGACCGCGGCGAACGCGTCGGCGACCGCCTTGCGCTCGATCGAGTAGCGGCCATGGCGCTGCACCGTCACCTCGAGCGCGGCGCCGCGCGACGACGCCGGATCGTCGCCGAGCCCCAGCACCATGACCGTGTCACGCCAGATCATCCCGGCCTTGCTGGTGCCGATGCCGGCCAGACCGTCGGGCAGGTACTCGCTCATGCGTTCGGGCGACGCGAACAGCGCGTGGGGCCGGTACGGGTCGAGCCCGCGCGCGAGCACGTAGAACATGCGGTTGATCGGCCCGGCGATCTCGTGGGGATCCTCCCAGTACAGCTCCGGCGTCCACACCGGAAAGGTCGGCGCGATCATCGAGCGGATGTACGGCGCGCCGTCGGTGGCGATCATCTGCTCGCCGATCGCGAAGTTCGGCGACGGCGCCGACAGCGGCGCGAGCGCGGTGGCGCGGTGGTGCTCGGCCAGGGTGCCGATGATGTCACCGGTCGCCTCGCTGAGCCCGGCGAGCTCGCTGTGCAGCAGGTAGTCGAACGTCGTGGTCTCGGTCATCGCCATGAAGAAGCCGTGGCCGAGCTCGTGACCGATCACGTCGGTGGTGGTCATCGGCCACAGGTCCCAGGGCAGCGCGAGATCGCGGTAGCCGACGTGGAGGCCGGGCAGCGCGGGGTCCCACCACGCGTTGGCGATCTGGTGATGCAGCTCGATGATCAGATCGCCGGAGCCGCCGAGCGGCCCGTCGAGCGCGAGGACGTCCTGGAACATCTTCCAGGTCACGTCGACGGCGACGAAGGCGTCGACCGCGGCGGTCTCGGCGTTGCTGGTGTCGAGGGCGTCGTCGTCGATGAAGTGGTGGCCGTCGCCGAACCGCGGGTCGGGGCTGGTGTAGACGCTGCCGCCGGCGTGGAATTCGTTGCCGCGCCGGTCGACCAGCTGGTACGGGCCGTCGTCGGCCTCGGGGTCGAAGCCGACCCGGATCGGGACGGTGCCGTGGTAGCGGGTGAACGCGGTCACCTCGCGTAGCTCGGCGGGCGCGAGGTCGACCCGATCCGGACGCGGCGGGGTCGCGGTGCCGTCGACGGCGTCGACCTCGACCAGCCACCGCCGCGGCGCGCCGTCACGCTCGAGCGTCACCAGCCACCGCAGCGCCAGGCGGCGGATCACCTGCTCGAAGTCGGTGGCGGTCGAGGCCCGGCCGCGATCGTCGACGTCGGCGCGGCGCCGCCGCTCGAAGACCGGCCGCAGCACCAGGGTCGCGCCGACGACCTGGGCGTCGGGCAGGGTCGCGAGCGCTGCGTCGCGGGCGCCGCCCTCGTCGATCGTGGGCGTCGTGATCGGCGGCGCCTCGAGGTCGAGGCGCGGCGCCGCCAGTCGCGCGTACGGCAGATCGCGGCGGACCACGCCGCCGACGCCCGGGATCGGGACGCCGTCCCACGCCAGCACGAACCGCTGCGCATGGGGATTGCGGCTCGCGAGCTCGACCAGCGCGACCGCGTCGGGGAAGCCACGCGCCGCCGCCTCCAGACGCAGCGGCGCCGCGCTCGGCGCGTCGACGATCGGCGCGGGTTCGGACTCGAGAGGAGCGGCACACGCGACCAGCGCGGGCACCAGCGCGACGACACGATGGAGGAGCGACACGGGCCTGGCCTCAGCACGCCGCGTGCCGCGCCGCGATCGCGATTCGCCCGCGCCGGCGCCGATCGTCGACGCGCTGGCTACGCGAACTGCCTGATCAGTACGGCGTGCCGTCCTTCTTCGTGAAGCCGCCCTTGCCGTGATAGCGCCCCGCGGTGAACGCCAGATCGAGATCCGGATACTCGCCAGCGTCGTCGTCGTGGCGCGACCCGATCACCAGCATCGTCGCGTCGGCGGCGCTGCGGTTCTGCAGGTGGTGCCCGTCCTTCGCGCCCGCGCGAAAGCCCGCGCTGTCGCCCGGCCCGAGCACCTCGTCGCCAGCGTCGGTCACCAGCACCACCTCGCCGGTCACGACGTAGACGAATTCGTCCTCGTGCGTGTGCCAGTGGCGCTGGCTCGACCAGCACCCGGGCGGCAGCGTCAGCAGGTTGGCGCCAAACTGGGTCAGCCCCGCGGCGTCGCCCAGCTTGAGCCAGCGGCGGTCGCGGCACGGCGCCGCGAACGGATCCGGATAGCGCGTGCCGTGGCCGACGGGAGCAGTGGTCGCATCGATCTTCGCCAT
>JAYTAJ010001290.1:0-5462 GCA_043737575.1 Myxococcales bacterium
CAGACGTTGTTCGCGGCGGCGGCGGCCACCGACAGCGCGATGCCGGTCTCGACCAGGCGGGTCGGCAGGCGGACCCAGCCGACGGTCGACAGGATCAGGGTGATCGAGTGCGCCAGCGTGAACGCGGTGACGACCTCGAGGACGTCGCGCACGACCGGGCCGAAGTGCGGGTTGGGCTGCCACGAGGTTCGGCCGCGGCCGCGCAGGAACACCGCGGGCAGGAGCAGCGCGAGCAGGAAGCAGACGTGATCGAGGCCGGCCCAGATGTGCCAGACCCCCTCGACGACGAAGTCGATGACGCTCGGCGGCTCGCCGCCGCGCACGGTGATCGGCGCGCCGCTGGCGACCGCGACGGTGGTGCCGCCAGCGCTGGTGAAGCGGACGAGGCCCCGGTGCTGGGGATCGATCGCGACGATCGCGCGGTAGTCGACGGTGATCGGATCGGCGTCGGCCGGGCAGCGCGCGGTGACCGCGATCGCGACGTGAGGACCGTCGGGGCGGTCGAGCGTGGTGAGCGCGCCGAGCACCAGCGGGCAGGGGCCGGCCGCGACCGCGAGGCCGAGATGGGCGGCGACGTAGCTGCGGATCGCGTCGGCGTGGCCGTCGATCTCGCGCCAGCGCAGCGCGCCGTCGCCGTCGTCGAGGCCGATCGCGTCGTGGAGATCGCGGGCGGCGAGATCGACCCGGCCCACGATCGTGGGGCCGTGGCTGGTGAGCTCGACGTAGCCGTCCGACAGGGTGTGGGCGGCGGCGGGGCTGGCGAGCGCGGCGACGATCGCGGCGGCGCAGGCGAGGCGGGCGATCATCGCGCGGCCTCGACGGCGCGGCGGGCTCGCCCCAGGATCGCGTCGTCGATGCTCTCGGCGTCGAGCCACGCGATCACCGGCGCCGCGGCGGCGCGATCACGGGCGGCGGCGGCGGCCTCGAGCAGCACCCGGGCGTCGGCCGGCTCGCGCTGCAGGTCCCAGTTGGCGCGGGCGGCGGCGACCGCGGCGTCGGCGTCGTGCTCGACCTCGAGGTAGAACCGCGCGCGCTCGCGCAGGTGCAGCGTGTCGCCGCGCGCGATCGACACCGCGATGCGATCGCGGAGCTCGGTCGCCGCCGCCGCCGCCGCGGGCGAGCCGGTCCGGGCCAGCGCGATGGCGCGGCGCAGCGCCAGGTTGTCGGCGGCGCGATCGCCGAGCAGCGTCACCACCTCGGCGGCACGGCCGGCGTCGAGCAGCAGATCGGCGAGCGCGGCCAGCGTGTAGACGTCGTCGGGATTGGCGGCGAGGGCGGTGCGGAAGTGCAGCTCGGCGGCGGCGTCATCGCCGAGCTGACGGTCGAGCTCGGCGAGGGCGGTCTGGGCCCAGGCCGCGGCGGCCGACGATCGCGCTGCCGCGATCGCGCGGGTCAGGCGGACCCGGCCGGCGTCGCCGCCCCCGCGGGCGGCCACCAGCGGCGCGGCGCACGCGGCGCCGTACAGCTCGCCGAGCACGCGGGTGACCTCGGCGCAGTCGCGGGCCGCCGCGGCGCGGTCACCGACCACGCCCGCCACCACCGCGCGGGTCAAGAGCGCCTGGCCGTCGTCGGGGCGGCGCGCGACCAGCGCGTCGAGATCGGCGCGGGCGCCCGCGAAGTCGTGCAGCGACTGCCGGATCGTCGCGCGCAGGATCAGGACCTCGTCGGGCGGTGCCGCGGCGGTCCACCACGGCGCCAGCGCCGCCTGGGCGTGGCCGAGGTAGCGGGGGTCGGCGGTCTTGCGGGCCAGGCCGATGTCGGCGCGGGCGACCGCGACCGCAGCGGCCAGGTCGCCGGCGGCGGCGCGTTGCGCGGCCTCGCGGCGCGCCGGATCGGCCGGCGCGACGGTGACGATCACCCGGTCGGGAGGAGGCACGCTGCCGGTCGCCGGGACCGCGCGGCCGGGCGGCGCCAGGGTGGCGACCGCGGTCAGGGCGACCGCGAGGCCGATCGCACCCAGGCCGAACACCCAGCGCTTGCGGCCCCGCTCGTCGATGGACGATCCAAACACGGCGGTACTACGCGGTACCCCCTCTGCCGGATCACCCACACCTAATTACTCCTGATACATCGCCTCGATCTCGGCGGAGAAGTTCTGGTTCACCATCTTGCGCTTGATCTTGAGCGTCGGCGTCAGCTCGCCGGTCTCGATGCCGAACTGCCGCGGCAGGATCGTGAAGCGCTTGATCTGCTCGACCCGCGCCAGCCGCTCGTTGGTGACATCGAGCTGACGCTGCAGCGCGACGCGCAGCGCCTCGGCGTCGAGCCCGGCCGCGATCACCGCGGCGTCGTCGACCGTGATCAGCACCGAGAGGAACTTGCGGCGATCGCCGATCACGACGGCCTCGGACACCAGCGGCGACTCCTTGATCGCGGCCTCGATGTTCTTCGGCGAGATGTTCTTGCCGCCGGCGGTGATGAGGATCTCCTTCTTGCGGCCGGTGATCGTCAGATAGCCGTCGCCGTCGAGCACGCCGAGATCGCCGGAGTGGAGCCAGCCATCGATCAGCGTCTCGCGGGTCGCCTCGGGCTCCTTGTGATAGCCCATGAACACGTTCTTGCCGCGCACCAGGATCTCGCCGTCCTCGGCGATCTTGATCTCGACGCCGGGCAACGCGCGGCCGACCGAGCCGAAGCGGGTCTGACCCGGCAGGTTGAACGACGTCGGGCCGCTGTCCTCGGACTGGCCGTAGATCTCGCGCAGCACGATGTCGAGCGACGCGAAGAACTCGATCACGTCTTGCGCCAGCGGCGCGGCGCCAGTGACGCACAGCCGGGCGCGGCCCAGCCCGAGCGCGGGCTTCAGCTTCGACAGCACCAGCTTGTCGACCAGGCGATACTGCAACGCGAGCGCGCCGCCCGGCTCCTTGCCGCGATTGCGCAGGTCGACGACACGGCGGCAGACGTCCTGCGTCCACGCCATCAGCTTCTTCTTCACACCGGTCGACGCCGCGAGCTTGGCGCTGACGCCCGCGTGGAACTTCTCCCAGATGCGCGGCACGCCGAACACCACGGTCGGCTGGACCTCGCGCAGGTTGTCGGGGACCTTCTCGATCGACTCGGCGAAGTACACCGTCGCGCCCGCCGTCGCCGGCACCAGGATCGTCGTCATCTGCTCGGCGATGTGCGACAGCGGCAAGTACGACAGGCCGCTGTCGCCGTCGCGGGCGCCGCCGTTGTCGACCAGCGTCTGCGCCGTCCACGCCAGGTTCTCGTGCGACAGCATCACGCCCTTGGGCGGCCCGGTGGTGCCCGACGTGTAGATCAAGGTCGCCAGCGCCGACTGCTGGATCTGGTCGATGCGCAGGTCGAGCGTGGCCTCGGTGACCGCGGTGGCCTTGGCGCAGAAGGCGTCCCAGGTCATCACCAGCGGATCATCGATCGGCGGACAGCCCTTCATCGTGATCACGTGACGCAGCCGCGGCAGGCGGGCGCGCTCGGCAGCGATCTTCTTCCACTGGCCGAGATCCTCGATCAGGACCGCATGGGCCTCGGAGTGATCGACGATGTACTGCACCTCCTCGGCCGAGCAGGTGGTGTAGATGCCAGCGGCGGCGCCGCCCGCCATCATCGCCGCGTGATCGAAGATCACCCACTCGGGTCGATTGAACCCGAGGATCGCGACGGTGCCACCGGCCGGGAACCCGAGGGCGATGAGGCCGCGGGCGGCGGTGCGGATCTCATCGACGTACTGGCGCCACGAGGTCGGGCGCCAGACGCCAGCGAGTTTCACGAAGTAGGCCGGCGCCGTCGAACGGCGCTGACCCTGGACCAGGACGCGATGGGGGATGGTGTCAGCCGGCACGTCGATGTGCCGCAATCTATCAGAGCATCGGCGGGAACTGCGCTTCCGACGCGACTCCCTGAACCCAATCTTCGCTTCCTCGCTCCGCTCGGTCGCTCACTTGGCGCGGCCGCGGCGCTTCTTGCCACCACCGCCGTCGCCGGGCAGGTAGGTGGTCGCGCGGCGCGCGCCCTTGGTCGTGATCGACCCATCGGCGATGAGCTTCTTCAGCGGCAGCGTCAGATCGGCGGTGCGGGTGCCGAGCACCTTGTTGATCTGCTCGATGCGCTGGCCCGGATTGGACCTGATGTGCGAGTGCACGCGCTCCTGGATCTCGGCGATCTCCGACTTGGGGCGCTTGGCGCCCTTGCTGCGGCGGGCGGCCGACGACGACGACGGCGCGGCGATCGCGGCTCCGGCTGCCTTCGGCTTGCGGCCGCGGCGCGCGCCCGTATACGTTGCTGTTCCCGTGCCGGTCCCGGCGCTGGTACGGACGGGGCCGCCACCGTCGGTGAGCGCGCGGCTCAGCGTGTCGACGGCCGCGGCCCTGGCGAGACGGGTGATCTCGGTGACGAAGTTGCTGACGAGATCGTTGATGCGATTGTTGATGTCGTTCATGTCGATTCCTGGGCTTTTAAAGTCTGCATGCTATCCAGGGAATCACCATATCGCTAGTGCGGAGATCGGCAAATCGCACACGCCCGGATGTTCTGACGATCTCTGTGGATCTCGGGCGCGAGCTATCGAATGCTCTGATTCCGGGGATTCTGTGACACGGCGGCCGCGGCGCCGTGTCCACGTCACGGCGCCGGCCACACCGTCGGCAGGTCGCGCAAGACCGCGTACACGACCGGACCGGCGTGGTTGCTGCCGAGGAACTGATCGCCGTGATCGAGGATTCCGTCGACGCGGTTGTATTCCTCCGGCGAGAAATTGTTCGACGGGTGGAAGCCCATCATGAACACCTTGGGTGCGACGAGGGCGGTCCCCGGCCAGTTGGCGGCGAAGATGTCCTTCATCTCCTGGATCGACACGTAGTCGACCATGATGGCGTTGTCCGGCACCTCGAGAATCGGCACATTCGGCGCGGCCGCAGACTGCTTGTCGGCGACGTTGGGATAGTAGGGCTGGCTGGTGTCGTTGATCATCGACCAGGTCGCCATGTTCCACAGATACAGCTCGCTGGGCGGGAGGTTCCACTCCTCCATGCGAGCCCAGTTGTTGGCGCTGGTGTCGGCGATGAAGCCCTTGGCGGCGAGCGCGGCGAGGGTCTCGATGGAAGCGGTCCATCCGCCGGCGCGGAACGTCAGCGGCGCACCGAGGCCGCGGGCGGCGAAGATCTCGGCGGTGGCGTCGAGCAGCGTCTCGAAGCCGGCCTGGCCGTAGGCCGAGACCTTGACCGTGTAGCCGCTGGGATCGTCCTGGTAGACGGTCGATTCATCGGTGATGCAGGTCAATCCGGCGTAAGTGACGAAGTGGCACCAAGGGTGGATGTGGAGTCCGATCTCGTCGTCAAACTGGTCGCGGCGGGTCGTGAGCCAGGTCGCCAGCTCGGCCTTGCGCGGCTCGGTGACCGCCGGATCGGTGAATGTGTACGGACCGATGAAATGGGTATAGCGGATCGCCGGGTGATCGGTGCGCAGCCGATCGTGGGACAGGAGCACTGCCTGGCCGGGAT
>JAYTAJ010001291.1:0-2367 GCA_043737575.1 Myxococcales bacterium
GGCAGCATGTCGTCCCAGTGGGCGCGCAGGCCGCCGACCGCCGAGAACAGGCCGAGGCGCGGGTGCGGCGCGAGCTGCGCGCGCTGCGCCACCGTCGACGCCGCGGCCATCGCGAAGCCGCCGAGGCGACGCACGTAGCGATCGTGGCGGCTGCGCGGCGGCGCGCCGACCAGCGGCGCGATCGCGCGCACGCGATAGCTGGCCTCGGGGTTGGTGATCGCCCCCGACCCGCCCGCGATCAGCCGATCGACGACCCGGTCGACGTCGTCGCCGAGCGCGGTGCGCCAGCCCCACGCGATCACCGCGACCGGCAAGGTCACGTCGTCCTCCGCAGGATGACGCTGGCGTTCTGACCGCCGAAGCCGAACGAGTTGCTGAGCGTGTGCTCGACCCGGGCGCGGCGCGGCGTCGGGCCGATCACGTCGACGTCGCAGGCCGGATCGCGGTGGCGGTGGTGGGCGGTGCCGGGCAGCACCTCGTCGACGAGCGCGAACACGCACGCGGCCAGCTCGATCGCGCCCGCCGCGGCCATGAGATGTCCGATCGCGCCCTTGATCGAGCTGACCGGCGCGCGATCGAGGCCGACCAGGGCGAGGGCGCGACACTCGGCCGGATCGTTCAGCGGCGTGCCGGTGCCGTGGGCGTTGACGTAGCCGACGTCGGACGCGGCGAGCCGGGCGCGGCGCAGCGCGCGCTCCATCGCGGCGGCGGCAGCGCGGCCGTCGGGGTGCGGCGCGGTCGCGCGGTAGGCGTCCTGGGTCGAGCCCCAGCCGACGATCGCGGCGAGCGGCTGGGCGCCGCGCGCGCGCGCGGCCGCGTCATCCTCGACGACGAACATCGCCGCGCCCTCGCCGATCGCCAGGCCGTCGCGATCGCGATCGAACGGGCGGCACGCGTCGGCGGCGTTGCGCGGCGACGGCGCGCCGAGGCGGGTCATGCCGCCGAGGCCGAGCGGATTGATCATGCTGTCGGCGCCGCCGCACAGGACGACGCGGGCGGCGCCGCGCTCGATCATCGCCGCGGCCTGGGCCACCGCGAGCGCGCCCGCGGCGCAGGCCGAGACGTTCACCGCGGTCGCGCCGCGCAGGCCGAGGGCGTCGCGGATCACCCGCGCCGCGACATCGACCGGCGAGCGGAACCGCATCGACGGCAGCGCCGCCGCGGGCTCGGCGGCCCAGTCGATCGCGCCGTCGGGCGCGATCGGCGCGAAGTCCTCGAGGAACGCCTGCTCGAGGCCGAGGGCGATCACCAGCGCCGCGTCGCGCTCGCGCTCGGTGCAGCCCGCGTGGGCCCACGCCTCGCGGGCCGCGGCGAGGGCGAAGCCGGCCTTGCGATCGCGCAGCGGCCCCGCGGCTGCGGCCGGCGCGTCGCGGACCTCGCCGGCGACGTGGACCGGGAACGTCGACGCGTCGAACCAGCCGATCGGGCCGACCGCGTGATCGCCCGCGCGCAGCCCGTGCCAGAACCGGGCGCGGCCGTGGCCGAACGCGCTGACCACGCCGACGCCGGTGATCACCGCGGTCATGGCGGCCCCGCCAGCTCGACGACGCCGAGCTCGCCGTCGACGCCGATCGACAGCGCGAGCACGCGGCGCGCGCCGTGCGCGATCCGATCGAGCGCGACCAGCCACGCCAGCGCGGGTGTCGCCGCCAGCGCCTCACCGAGCGCGGCGCCGACGTCGAGCACCCGCGCCTGCGGTGCCGCGGCGCCGATCGCGGCTGCCAACGCGTGGCGCGGCGGATCGCCCCACGCCGCCACGACGACCTCGTCGACGCCTGCCGTCAGCGCATCGCGAGCCGCCGCGATCGGATCGGCGCCATCGAGCGCGATCACCTCGGCGCGCGTGAGCCGCGCGACGCCACCCTCGGCCGCCAGCGCCACCAGCCCGCATCCCTCGCTCGGCGTCAGCCCCGCCGCGACCCGGCCGTCGCGCACCAGCTCCGACCACGTGACCGGGTGCAGCGCCGAGTCGGCGCCGCCCGCGATCGCGATCGCGCAGTCGCCGTCGTCGACGCTGCGCATCGCCTCGGCCAGCGCCACCACCGTCCCTGCGCCGCGCGAGAACCACGCGCCGTTGGGGCCGCCGACGCCCTCCTGGATCGCGGCGTGGCACATCGTGAAGTTGTTCATCAGCTGGAACGCGAGCAGCGGGTTGCACGCCGCCAGCCCGGGACCGCCGAACCGCGCCAAGGACCACGCACCGTCGACGATCGACGCCCGCAGCATCGCGTGCAGCTCGGTCATCACGCCCGCCGACGCGCCGACGCCGAGGAAGCAACCGGCGTCCGCGACCGGCCGCGGCGCCACCGCGCGCACCAGCTCGGCCATCGTCGTCGCCGCCAGCAGCGCGCCGCGCGACATCAGCTT
>JAYTAJ010001292.1:0-12606 GCA_043737575.1 Myxococcales bacterium
GCACCCAGAACCCGGGCGACCTCGACTACAAGGCGCGCGACAACATCTCGACGTGGCTGGTCGGCAAGGTCGCCGACGACCGCGCGATCGGCAAGATGCGCAACTTGCTCGGCGCGTACCCGAACGTCGCTACCCGACTCGCCCACCAGAGCACGGGCGGGTTCTTTCTGATCAACACCAACCAGTCGGCGCTACCGAGCGAGCTGCGCGCCGATCGGTCGCTGATGAAGACCGAGCAGTTGCAGGAGCACGAGATCGCGGCGCTGGCCCGGGCGACCGGCGGCCTCGCCCAGGGCTCCTAGAGCGGCGCGGATTCCTTGACTCGGTGGCGCCGAGCCTGCTTGATGGCGGGGTCATGACTCGAATCGGTCCGCGGAGCCGCCCGGGTTTCGGCGTCGAGCTGCCTGGAATAGTCGGCGGTCGCGTCGTCGTTGCATCGCCGATGAGATCGTCGACGAAGATCGTGGCGGCCGCGGTGGCGCTGGGCGTGATCGCGGGGTGCGGCGGCCAGCGCACCAAGGTCGAGGCGCGGACCGAGCCGCCGACGACGGCCGACGCTGCGGAGGGCGTGGCGCCGACCGTGGCGGCCCCCACGCCGCCGACCGAGCCGCCGCCCGCGCCCGCGCCGCCCGTGGCCGCAGCGCCGGCCGCGCCCGCGGCGTTCCCCGCCGACTGCAGCGTCACGCCGCCGTCGCAGGCGCACCGCGACATCCTGTTCGCGAGCGCGACCGACGCGCCGCCCGAGCTGCTCGACGGCGTCAGCCCCGAGAAGTTCGGACAGCATTACTACGTCAGCGACGAGGCCCACCCCGATCGGTTCCGCGACTACATCGCCGGTAGCGGCGGCGGCTACGTCGGCATCGGCTCCGATCAGGCCTACGTCTACATCGGCTGGGCGCGTCCGCAGTTCGCGTGGACGGTCGACTACGACGCCGAGGTGGTGCGCATGCACCAGCTGCAGCAGGCGTTCTTCCTCGCCGCCGACAGCCCCGACGCCTACCGCACGCTGTGGCAGCGCGCTCACCGCGACCAGGCCCGCGCGATCGTCGCGACGATGACCACCGACGCGCGCGAGCTGCGGCGCTTGAACGCGGTGCTCGACGCCGGCCAGGCGCGCATGGGCCGCCGCATGAAGCGGCTGACCAAGAACCTCGGCGCGATCCCGTCGTACCTGACCGACCAGGCGACCTACGACTTCATCCGCAACCTCATCCGCAACGGCTGCGTGCGGCCGATGCTGGTCGATCTGCTGGCGACCAAGGGCATGCGCGGCATCGGCGAGGCCGCGGCCAAGGTCGGCCTGCCGATCCGCACGCTCTACCTGTCGAACGCCGAGGAGTACTGGAAGTACACCGACGACTTCCGCGCCAACATCCGCGCGCTGCCGCACGACGAGCGGTCGCTGGCGTTGCACACCCAGGCGTCGAACGTGAACCAGGACTACCGCTACACGGTGCAGCCGATCGGCAACTTCGTCGCCTGGCTCGACGACGGCTGGGCTCGCAACATCGACATGATGATCGGTCGCATCGCGGTGAAGAAGCCGACCGACGTGCCGCACCGCCGCTTCGAGCAGACGCCCGCCGAGGGTCGCGCCGAGCGCGAGGCCAAGCGCCGCCCTCGTCGCAGGGGCGCCGAGTGAACCTGCAGCGCGGCACCCTGATCGCGTACCTGACCTGCGCCATCATCTGGGGCACGACCTGGTTCGCGATCCGCGCGAGCATCGGGCCCGACGGCTACCCGACGATCCTCGCCGCCGCGCTGCGCTTCACGCTGGCGGCGCTGGTGCTGGCGCCGCTCGCGATCTTCGCGCGGCCGTGGCCGCGGCGCGGCGAGTGGTCGTGGCTGGTGCTGGCGGGCGCCCTCGACGCGCTCGGCTACGCGCTGATCTACCTCGGCGAGCGCGACGTCACGGGCGGTCTCGCCGCGATCCTGTTCGGCACCCAGCCGGTGATCCTGTCGATGATCTTGATCGCGACCGGCATGGAGGTCGTGCGTCCGGTCGACGTGATCAGCGCGGTCGTGGCGCTGCTCGGCGTCGGCATCATCTTCGCCGATCAGCTCGATGTCTCGACCGGCCAGGCCGCCGGCGTCGGGCTCATCCTCGCGTCGGTCGTCGTGTCGGCGCTGTACGCGATGGTGATCAAGCGCAAAGGCCAGCGCATCAATCCGCTGGTGTCGACGGCGATCTTCGTCGCGGTGACCGCGGCGTTCCTGTGGTGCGGGGTGGCGATCCACGGCGACGCCAGCATCCCGTGGCCACTGCCCATGCGCGCGACGGTGGCGCTGGTCTACCTCGCGGTCGCGGGCACCGCGATCGCGTTCGTCGCGTACTTCTGGTTGCTCGCGCGGGTCAGCCTGGTCGCGAGCAACCTGCTCGCGTTCCTGTTGCCGGTGATCGCGCTCGCGATCGACGCGGCGTTCGAGACCGACGTTCGCATCGGCCCCCGCGCCGCGCTCGGCATCGCGGTCACGCTGGCGGCGGTGGTGCTGTCGCGCCTGATGGCGTCGGCGCCGACCGCGCCGGCCGACGCCGGCCGCGGCGAGCCGAGCGGATCAGGGCGCGGTCGGGACCGACATGGCGCAGCGGAAGCCGAAGTGGTGGAACGGCTTGTTTCCGGGCAAGTGAGCACGGCGCCAGCTGCCCCGCGCGTACTGCCATGACCACCACCACGAGCCGCCGCGGACGCCGCGGTGGCGATGGCCGGGACAGTCGTCGGCGCCGCCGCACGGGCCTTTCGGATCGCGGCCCTCGCAGTCGGCGCCGCACTTCGCGTAGCTCGCCGTGTACCAGTCCTGCACCCACTCCCACGAGTTGCCGGACATGTCGAACAGGCCGTAGAAGCCGGCCGGCCGCGAGCCGACGTCGGCGGTCGCCCACTTCGGCGGCTTGCCCTGGCCGCAGCCCTTCTTGCCGCGCTCCTCGATGATCGCGCGCTCGCAGGTCGCGCGCTCGTCGCCCCACGAGTAGGTCGCGCCGTCGGGGCCGCGCGCCGCCTTCTCCCACTCGGCCTCGGTCGGCAGGCGCTTGCCGCGCCAGGTGCAGTAGTCGCGGGCGTCGAACCAGCGCGCGCCGACGATCGGTTGCTCGGCCCGCGAGAACCCCTGGTACGCGGGTCGCGCGCCCTTGCGACAGACATTGGCGGCGACGCACTTCTTGAAGTCACCGTTGGTGACCTCGTAGGTGTCCATGAAGAAAGTCGAGACCCAGATCGTCGCCTTGGGCCGCTGATCCTTCTCCTGATCCTCGGAGCCGCGGATGAAGTCGCCACCCGGGACGCACTTCATGTCGGCGGGGACGTCCTTGCAGTCGTCGGCGTCGGCGCGGCCGAGGAGCGGGAGCAACAGCCCGAGGCTGAGGCATGTGATCTGGATTGCGCGCATTCTTTGGCCCTTCCGCGGCGACTATGCGACGATCGAGCGGTGACTTGCTACAGCGTTGCCGCGATCGCTGCGTCGGTCGCCTGGGTCGCGATGACCGCCGCGCCCGCCGACGCGGGGCGCGATCCGTTTCACGATCCGTCGACGCTCAACGCCCGCCTCCGCGAGCTCCACGACGCCAGCCCGACCACGACGCGCATCGTGACGATCGCGAGCGGCAAGCACGGTGAGGTGCTGTCGCTCGAGGTCGATCCGTCGGGGCGCTTCGACGCCGACGCGCCGATCCTGCTGCTGCAGGGCGGCGTCCACGGCAACGAGTGGATCTCGACCGAGGTGGTGCTGCGCCTCGCCGAGCTGGTGACCGAGAGCCGTCACGCCCGATGGAACGGCCTGACCTATCGCTTCATTCCCGCGGTGAACGTCGACGGCTTCGCCAAGGGCACGCGCAAGGCGTTCGACGACGTCGGCAAGGCCTACGACGCCAACCGCGAGTTCCCGGTCCCGGCGCAGCCCGATCATCCGTCGCGCCCGCTGATCCAGGCGCTGCGCGACTACGTCCTGACCGGCAAGGTCGTCGCCGTCCTCGACTACCACTCGGCCGCCGAGTGTCTGTTGTGGCCGTGGGCGTACACCCGCGACGACCAGCCGCCCGACGTCGAGGCGCTGGCCGCGGTCACCAGCGCGATGGCGACGTCGGTCGGGTACTGCAGCGGGCAGGTGTCGAAGGTGATCCGCTACAAGCACCAGGGCACCGCCGCCGACTGGTACCAGCACGCGCTGCAGGCGCCGACGATCCTGGTCGAGCTCGCCGCGGTCGACGATCCCGGCAGCCAGACCGTCGAGCAGATCCTGATCGATCAGGAGCGGCCGTTCGCGATCTTCCTGGCGTGGCTCGAGCAGCGCGGGGTGAAGCAGCGCGGCGACGGCCCGGCGGTCGCCGCGCCGGGCGTCGCGTCGTCGTGCATCGAGAGCAAGGTGAGCGTCGGCCATGGCGTGCTCGGGTACCGCGCGACCGGGCCGCTGTGCGACGGGCTGCGCCACGGGCCGTGGACGTTCACGTTCCTGACCGGCGAGCCGATGCGCACGGGCGAGTACGTGCGCGGCCTCGAGCAGGGGACGTGGCGGACGTTCCACCGCGCCGGTCCGCCGCAGGACGTCGGGGTCTTCACCGACGGCAAGCCCGAGGGCCCGTGGGTGCGGCAAGATCCCGCGGGCGTGACGATCGAGGCGCGCAGCTTCAGCGGCGGCTGGCGCGACGGCCCGCTGCTGCGGTGGTCACCCGACGGCAGCCTGTGGCAGGTGCGAACCTGCAGCCAGGGCATGTGCACCACGCAGTGCAAGACGACCAAGAAGCGGCCGTGCAAGCCGCCGCCGTCAGCGCCGGTGATCGCGAACTGAGACGATCAGGCGCCGGGCTCCTCGGCGTCGTGGGCGTGGGCGATGGCGTCGAGCAGCGCGGCGTCGAGCTTGTCGCGCGCGAACACGACCTTCTGCGAGTGGACCGCGGCGACCGCGTCGAACGGGACGATGAACTCGCCGGCGTTCTCGACGTAGACGACCAGCCCGGCCTTCGAGACCTCGCGGATCGCACCGAACTCCTCGCCGCCGTCGGCAATGAACGCCTGATCTCCAACCTTGATGCGTTCGGGCATGAAGTCAGGGTGGACCGAGATGCGCGGCGCGACAACCGTCAGAAGGTGCGGTAGGCGAGATCGAACGGGCGCTGCAGCCGCACCGCCGACGGTCGATAGTCGGTGCGCACGATCAGCGGCGACGGCGCGCCCGGGCCGAGGATGCCGAGGCGATGCGCCGCCGGGTCGTAGACGTAGAGCGTGCTCGCCGCGGCGAAGACCGCATAGCGGCCGTCGTCGGTCCACGCCGGTGCGACCAGCTGGGTCTTGGTGGCGGTGACGACGGTGCGGCCGCCGAGCGAGAGCTGCGATCGCTGGGCGTGCAGCACGGTGCCGTCGGGCGCGATCGCGGTGTCGTGCAGGACCAAGGACGGCGTCTGGTTGACGTGGAGCGCGTCACCGTCGACGGGCACGCTGGTCTCGGCCAGCGTGGCGAGATCGATCACGACCATCTGGCCCTCGCGCTGCAGCGACGGCACCGCGATGCCCGCGCCGGTCCGCAGGAACAGGAACGGCCCCATCTGCGGTCGCGCGAATTCGCGCACCAGCGTGCCGCTCGCGAGCTCCCACAGCCGCATCGTCGCGTGATCGAGCTGGCCGTCGCCGTCGCCATCGACCTCGGGCGACTGCACCAGGATCGACGTGCCGTCGGGGCTCCACTGGAACGTCGGCGGCAGATCGGTCTTGAGCGTCGGCGATCGCTTCGGCATGACGTGGGCGACCGCGGTGCGCTGCGCGCCGGTCGCGACGTCGGTGATGATCAGGCTGAGATCGTCGAACGAGATCGACGCCAGCCGCGCGCCGTCGGGCGACAGCTGCGCCCACATCGCGTTGTGCGGCGTCAGGACGCGACGGTCGCTGCCATCGAGCTGCTGGACCGTCACGTGGACGCGGTAGCTGACGCGCTCGGTCGGATCCGGCGCGAGCTCGAACGCGACCACCAGCGGCCGGGCCTCGACCCAGCGGGTGTCCGCGGTCGCGTCCTCGAGCGTGAGCGGTTGCGGCACCGACACGATCAGTACACGTGGCCGGGCGTCTCGGGACGCAGCCAGGCTTGATCGAACGCGCGCTTCACCCAGTCGCCGCAGTTGTTGGTGATGACGTTGTAGCGGCCGGGGCTCACGGTCTCGGCGTACGTCTTGATCTGCTGCTTGATCTCGGCCGACGTCTTCTTCTTGCTGGTGGCGTCGGTCTTGCGGCGCGCGGCGTGGCGGGTGACGCGGCCGTCACCGCTGCGCGGCTCGGGGATGTGGACCCGCGCCGCCGACGACGGCTCGCCGTCGAGGGCGGTGAAGCCGGCCGACCAGCCGTCGCCGAACGACAGGAACGCGTGATCGATGAAGGTCTCGCTCGGTAGCCAGCTCGGCAGCACCGCCAGCGGCACGAAGCAGATGAAGACGTCGGGCGCGTCGCTCTCCGTGGCCGCCGCGGCCTCGCCCTCGGCGCTGGCGCCCTCGGCACCACCGCCGCCGTCCTCCTTCTTCTGCACCGCGGCCTCACCGCCACCGCCCGCCATCTGATCGAGCAGGCCCTCGGCCGAGCGCCCCGCGACCACCGCGTCGGCGACCGCGTCGGCGTGCTGCTCGTATTGATCGCCGGCGGCGCCGACGCCGCCCTTGAAGCTCACGCCCGCGCGCTGCTGGACGACGTGGGCCGCCTCGTGCGCCGCGGTGTGCAGATCGGGAGCGCCCGCAAACGCCACCGAGTTGCCGGTCGCGTAGGCGGTCGCGCCCATCGCGGTCGCGGCCTCGGCGGCGGTGCCGTCGGTGTGGGCCTGGACCGCGCCGACGTCGTGGCGGCCGAACGACTGCTGGATCGTGTCGAGAAACGGCAGCGCGCCCGACGCACCCGAGATGCCGCGCTGCGCGGCCTCGTGGATGTGGCCGCTGTCGCCGATCGGATCGCCCTCGAGCTGGACCTGCGCGTTCGGGTTGGGCGCGAGGTGCAGGCCGAACGGATCGGGCGCGGCGCTCGGCGTCGACGCCTCGGCGCCGGCCGGATCGGGATAGAACGCGTAGCCCGCGCCGCTGCGCGACAGCTGGAGTTGCGCTGGCAGCGCGCCGCTGCGCGTGGTCTTGCCGGGCGTCCCCGTGCGGGCACCGCTGTCGGCGCTGATCGTTCCCCCCTCAGCCTGGTTCGCGAGGTCGTTACTCACAGCTGCCTCCGTTGGTGCGAAGGTTCGAGCTTACGAGATCACCGCCATGGGCTTCTACTGATTTCGGGTCGGTTCGTCGGGCTGCACACGACGTTCGACGCGATCGCGACCGCGCCGCCGATCAGCCACGCTCGTGCGCACCACCCGGCGGCGAGGGTTGGGGCGAGGGCGACGAGCGCAGCTGCGAGATCGACCGACGCCGACTGCACCTCGCCCGGCCGCACCGTCACGACGTTCGCGGCGCGCTGGCTCGTCGACGGTCGCCCGTCGGTGACGAGGGCGCCGCTGCCGCGGTGCCAGGCGCTCCACACGATCCGCGGCGACGTCGCCTGCAACGCCTTCGCCCGCGGGTCGAACCACTCGAGCTGATCGGGCTGCGCCGGCAGCGCGAGGCTGACCTCCCCGATGCCGTGGAACGCGACCGCGAGGCTCACGCGCTCGGGCGCCTCGGGGTCGAAGGCGATCGCGACCGCGACCTGGTGGAGCAGCGGCAGCGCGGCGGCGTCATCGAGGTGGAGCACGGGAGCCTCGGTTGCAGGATGGCGCGCGGGCGCGCCGCGGTTGCACGCGGCGGCGAGCAGGAGCGCGGCGGCGACGCAGCGCACTACTTGGTCTTCGCCTTCGCGACCGCGGCGTCGAGCTTGGTCTTGCGCGGCGCGTAGGTCGCCTCGACGACGAACGACTTGGCGCGGTGCGTCCACAGCGTGCCGATCTTCTCGACCAGCAGCGTGTCGGCCGCGTCGACGTCGGTGGTGAGCAGCGCGGTGATCCGCGCCTCGTACAGCGTGAACGCCTTGTCCCAGACCGCGGGCAGCGTGATCTTGGCGCGGGCCTCGAGCGGAGTGCGCGCGGTGGCGTCGAGCCGGTTCCAGGCGTTCACCAGCCCCCACCACGCCTGGTACGCGGTGAGCGCGTCGGTATAGCCGGCCTTCAGCGCCGCGTCGACGTCGTCGAGCTGCTGCGTGACCTCGGCGGTCTGCTTGACCGCGAGCATCTCGTCGGCCTGCTTGACCGCGGCGTCGTAGCGGGTCTCGACCGGCGCCCACACGATGCCGTGGTTGTTGCGGTAGCTCCAGAACTGCCCCATGTCGGCCTTGCGGGTCCGCACCAGGCTGTCGTCGACGGTGCCGCCCTTCTTGAAGGCGGCGTGCAGCGTGGCGAGCTCGGCGATGTGGGCGTCGATGCCGAGCCTCCAGATCGCGGCGAACGCCTTCTTGAAACGCGGGCCGAACGTCGCGGCCGCGGTCTTGCCCGCGTTGAGCCACGCGTTGGAGCACTGCTCCCACAAGAGATGGATCTCGCCCGGATCGGTCAGGCCGGTGCGCGCGAGGTTCTCCATCTCCCACAGGTACGCCTCGAGCTCGTTGTCCTGGTGGGTCGTCCCGCTGTCGGGCGCCGACACCCCGCTCGGCATCACCGACGACGGCAGGTGGGCGGTGAAGTTGGCCCGCAGCTGCGCGACGTGGATGAACTCGTGGCGCACCGTCGAGTAGAGCAGCGACGCGCTCTTGAAGTGGCCGGTGCCGATCTCGACGCGGACGTCCTTCTTGTCGGCGGGCGGCGGCGTCGCCGTGATCGACTTGCGGATCTCGGCGGCGGTCAGCGCGCGGCGCTCCTTCTTGGCAGCGGTCGCGTAGGCGTCGAGGTTGGCCTCGAGCCAGGCCTCGAACTTCGGGCCCTGCACCGTGCTCGAGCCGCCCGATGCGTGGAGCGCGGCGCCGTCGAGATCGGTCGACGCGAACTTCGCGGCGTCGATGCGCTGCAGCGCCGCGAGCATCAGCTTCAGCGCCTCGGTGCGGTTGGTCGCGAGCACTGCCTTGATCGCGGTGACCTCGCCGTGCAGCAGGTCGGGGACCTCGGTCGATGGATCGGTGTTCTTGATCGGCGTGGCCGGGGCCTTGGGATCGTCGGCGAGCCCGACCCCTGCGGGCGCGGCGAGGGTGACGCTCGGCGCCTGGCCCGCGGCGAAGTCCTGGCCGGCGCGCTTGGCCTCGCCCTCGAGCGCGTCGACGGTGCTCGGCTCGCCCGGGGTGGCCTGCTGCACCGCGTGGGCGGTCTCCTCGCCGAGTCGGGCCTTGCCGTCGGGGCTCGCGACGTCGAACTGCCCGGGCGCGAAGTCGACCTTGCGATCGGTCGTCACCGCGTTGGCGCCGATCGCGTCGGCCGCGCCACCGCCGACCGCGAAGTCGATGCCGTCGGCGCGCGGACCGAACGCGGACCCGACGGCGGCGCTCGCCGCGGCGCTCACGTCGACGCCGCGATCCGCTTCGGGCACGTAGCCGCCGAGCGTCGACGTCAGGTCGTGCATCAGCGCCGCCGGATCGGTCTCGACGGGCGCGGCGTCGGTCGCGGCGGGCGCGGCGGCCTGGCGCTGCACCACCGCGGCGCGCGGGCGCTTGCCCGGCGGACCGCGCTCGTCGCGTGCCGTCTCCCCTGTGTCCTGTGATCTGCCGCGCTCGGACCGATCGACGTCGCCCATACCGCTTCAGCCTATCAGTGAGGATCGGCGAGATCGAGCGCGATCCGAGGTCGCGGGTGTACGCTCGCCCGCGCCATGAGGATGCAATGCGCGGCGGTGATCCTGCTCGGTCTGATGGCGTGCGGCGACGATGGCGGCGCCGCCACACCGATCGACGCTGGCCCCGACGCCGCGTGTGATCAGCAGAGCGATCCGACCTGTTGTGGTGCGATCGGTCACGACTGCCAGGGCGGCGCGTGCACGGCCGGTGTCTGCCAGCCGGTCGTGCTCGCCGAGCCGATCACTGCGGCGGATCTGGCGATCACCGACGCGACCCTGTACTTCGTCGAGCCGGTCGCGGGCACCGTGGTGCGCCTCGGCACCGACGGCAGCGGCCGCGCGGTGGTCGCGACCACGCCCGATCTCCCGATCGCGGTCGCCGCCTCCACCGATGCGGTGGCGTGGGCGACGACCGGCCTGCAGGCGCGCGACGGCGCGATCATGCGCCTCGCGACCGGCGCGACCACGCCCACCACGATCGCGACGATGGAGCACGCGCCGTGCGATCTCGTCCTCGACGCGACCGGCGCGGTGTGGACCAACTACGGCTCGGGCGCGGTGCCGGTCATGCCGGGCGAGCTGCGCGCGGCGCCCGCGACCGGCACGCCCGCCACCATCGTGCCGTCGCTGGTCCACGCCTGCGGCCTCGCCGCCACCGGCAGCGCGATCTACTACGCGACGTTCGGCACCAACCCGACCGATCCGATCGACGGCGCGATCGCGACGGTGGCGCGCGGCGGTGGCACGTCGCTCACCCTCGCGGCCAACCGCCGCGGTGCTCGCTACCTCGCGCTCACCGGCTCGCACGTCTACTGGACCGAGCAGGGCACGACCTCGGCCACCTTCCAGGACGGCCGCGTCATGCGGATGTCGCGCAGCGGCGGCTTCCCCGAGGTCCTCGCCGACGACGTCCGGCCGCGCGGCGTGTTCGCCGACGGCGACGCGGTCTACTGGCTCGCGGGCGGCGCGGTGCGTCGCCTCGCGCTCGCCGATCGTGCGATGACGACGGTCGCGACGTTCCCCGGCCGCACGCTCACCGTGCTGGTCGGCGACGCCGACGCGCTGTACTTCCTCGTCGAGCCCAACCCGACGACCGGCGCGGCCGGGCAGCTGATCAAGGTCGCGCGCTAGTCTCGATGGAGAGCTTCGTCCAGGGCTGGGGCCTCACGATCGTGATGCTGGTGATCATCACGCTGGTCTTCGTCGGGTCGGGGCTGCACCTGCGGCGCGAGCTGCGGTGGGTGCGGGCGATCACCGATCACCTCGGCCTCGAGCTGGTCGACGATCCCGCGGCGAAGCGCCCGGGCGGCCTCGAGGTCGAGGCGCTGCGCGACGAGGCCCACGCGGTGCTGGGCTCGACCGAGCCGGCGTGGGCGGCGAAGCAGGTGCGATCGTGGCAGCTGCGCGCGTTCCGCATCGAGCCGGCGCTGGCGTTCTGGTGCGATCTGCTGCGCCAGCTCGGGCTGCTCGGCACCGTGCTCGGTCTCGGGCTGTCGCTCGCATACACGGGCGAGGAGACCGGCAAGCTCCTGGCGCCGCTCGCGCTCGCGGTGTGGACGACGGTGGCCGGCCTGGCGTTCTCGATCGTGCTGTCGTCGATCTACGGCGTGACGCTCAACGCCTGGGTCGACGCGTGCGATCGCAACATCGAGGCGTGGGACGCGCGGCGTCGCGCCCGCGGGGCCGCGTGATGCGTCGCCGGGTCCAGCCGCCGGGGTCGCTGACGTCGCTGCTCGACGTGCTGTTCATCCTGGTGTTCGCGTCGCTGGTGCAGTCGAGCGCGAGCGGCGACGCGCCCGCCGCCGCGACCGTGCCCGTCGGGTCGCCGCCCGTCCCGTTACCGCCGCCGTCGTTCGCGGCGCTGCGCCAGGCCGCGGTCGCCGCCGCCACCGCGCAGGTCGAGGGCGCACCGCTGGTCGTCGTTCACGTCGCCGCCGACGGCACCGCTGCCGAGCTGGAGGAGGCCAGCGGTCGGCGCGCGATCGGGGTGCCGCTGCTCGAGCGCGTCGCCGATCCCGATGTCGCGGTCGCGTACCTCGGCGATCGCGCGGCGGCGCTGCGGCTGTGCGGCGTCGTCGCGCGCGAGCTGCGCGTCGCCGAGCTCGCCGGCCACGTCGTCGTGATCGCGCCCGCGGTCGCCCTCGCCGAGTTGCCGGTCGCGCTGGTCGCGGGCCTGCGCCGCGACGTCGCGCGCTGCTGGGCCGAGCAGCACGCGCTGGCGGTGATCGTCGAGCCGACGGTGGTGGCGCCATGACCCGCTCGGCGCCCGAGCGCCTGCGCCGCCGCGATCGGATGCGTCGCGCGCTGTTCTGGATCGCGGTCGGCGCCGCGCTGGTGCTCGCGCTCGTGCTGGTGCAGTGCGGCGGTGGCTTCGGCCTCGGCGGCGGTGGCGGCAGCGGCGTCGGCGGTGGCCGTCGCGCGATCGGCACCAGCGACGGCAGCGGCAGCGGCGCCGCGATCCCGCGCTGCGCGCTCCGCGTCGACGCGATCGGCATCGCGCTCGGCGATCGCGCGGTCTCGATCGCCGACGCTGTCGCCGCGTGTCGCCGCGCGGGCGGCGCCGACGTGCTGGTGACCGGCGACGCGCGCCAGGGCACGTGGGACGCGCTGCGCGCCGCGCTCGACGCCGCGGCGATCGCGTTCCACACCCGCGGCGCGGGCGCTCCACCCGACGCGGGTCGCTAACGCCAAGCGTTAGCCGCGACGGCGACGGCGCAGCAGCAGCGCGACCGCGGCGCCGCCGATCACCAGCGCGCCGGTCGGCTGGGTGCCGGTCGAGCAGCAGCCACCGTCGTCGTCGTCGGTCGTCCCGGCGGCGTCGATCGACGGCGGCGAGCCGTCGTGGCCGGCGTCGCCCGGCACCGTCGCGTCGATCGGCGGCGGCGAGCCGTCGAACGGCACCGCGGCGTCGATCGGCAGCG
>JAYTAJ010001293.1:0-12603 GCA_043737575.1 Myxococcales bacterium
GCGCCGATGTGGATCGACGGCGGCAATGGCTGGTTCTCGTTCGCGTACGGCAGCGGCGAGTGCACGACCGGGCAGACCTGCAATCGCACGTTCACGGTCCCGGTCAACACCACGTCGAACATCCCGATCCGCTGCACCCCGGGCGGCGCCATGGGTGATCAGACCGCGGAGCTCGTGATCCCCAGCAACACCGTCGGTGGCCAGGTCCGGGTGCAGCTGTGGTGCTCGTCGTCGCGCCTCACCGCCACGCCGACGCCCCTGAGCTTCGGCGATGTCACCGTCGGCCAGCTCAGCGATCGCAACGTGACGTTCATGAACACCAGCACGCGGCCGATGGTGCTCACCAGCGCGGGCGTCACGGTGGCGGGCAGCGGCTTCAGCCGCATCGGCAACCCGGCCGCGACGATCCCGCCCTACGGCACCAAGGAGATCACGGTCCGCTGCGCGCCGACCGCCGCCGGGACCGTGGCGGGCACGCTGACGATCACGAGCGGCACCCGCTCGACCACCGTCGAGCTGTCGTGCCGCGGCGTCGTGCCGCCGTTCGCGCAGCTGGCGGTCAACCCGCTGTCGCTGCCGTTCGGCGACGTCCAGATCAACACCAGCCGTGATCTGTCGACGACGGCCTTCAATACCGGCAACGCGCTGCTCACCCTCAGCTCGGTCGTCGAGGGCCCCGACTTCTTGCTGGTGTCGGCGCCGAGCTCGATCGCGGCCGGTGGCAACGCGCCGATCACGGTACGCTGCACGCCGACGATCCTCGGCGATCGGACCGGCACGCTGCGCATCACCAGCAACGGTGGCAACGTCAACGTCGGGCTGACCTGCCGCGGCACGTCGCCGCCGTCGCCGGACATCACGGTGACGCCGCTGACGATCAACTTCCCGGCGCAGGCGATCAACACGGTGTCGTCGCCGCAGAACGTGATCGTGCGCAACGACGGCGTCGGCACGCTGACGTTCTCGGCGAGCGTCAACAGCGGCCACTTCAACGCCACCTGCGTCACCGGCTGTGCCTGCGGCTCCGGCATCTGCTCGGGCTCGCTGACCGCGGGCCAGCAGGCGACGCTGGCGGCGCGGTTCACGCCCGCGACCGGCGGCGACAAGATCGCCAGCCTCGCCATCACCGCCAACGATCCCGACGAGCCCACGACGTCGGTCATCCTGATGGGCCGCGGCACCATCGCCCGCGCCGAGGTCACGCCGAAGCCGCTCGACGCTGGCCTGGTGACGATCGGCAACGTCGGGCTCGCCGAAGGCACCCTGCGCAACAGCGGCGAGGCGACGCTGGAGATCTCGCACCTGGCGCTGCAGCAGACCGGCACCGTGTTCACCCTGGCCGAGCCGTGCGACGGCCAGACCGCCTGCGCGTTCTCGACCCCGCTGGCGGGCGGAGCGTGGATCCCGCTCCGCGTCCGCTGCACGCCGACCACGCTCGGCGTCCACACCGCCACGCTGATCGTCACCAGCAACGGCACCAACAGCCCGTCGGCGCATCCGATCATCTGCACCGCTGTCGGTCCGCCGCTGCTGGCGGTGGCGCCGACCTCGCTGGCGTTCGGCGACGTCCGGGTCGGCAGCGCGGCCAGCCGTCGCACCGAGCTGCAGAACCTCGGGACCGGGCCGCTCACGATCACCGCCCTCAACGTCCTGCCCGCGACCGGCCCGTTCCGCGGTGTCCATCTGCCGTCGCCGCCGTTCCAGATCAACCCGGGCGGTAGCGTCCCGGTCGACGTCGTGTGCGAGCCGACCGCGATGGGGACGTTCAGCGGCGGCGTGCTGGTGATGAGCACGGGCGGCAACCTCGCGGTGTCGCTGTCGTGCCGCGGCGTCGCCCCCTCGCTGTCGGTGGTGAGCAACGTGCAACTCCCCGACGTCCTGCTCGGCTCGAGCTCGAGCTCGACGATCCACCTCGCCAACGTCGGGACCGCGGCGCTGGCGATCACCAGCGCCACCCTGGTCGGCCAAGGCTTCTCGATGACGCCGGTGCCGACGACGATCCCGCACGGTACCTCGCCGACCGTGACCCTGACCTGCGCGCCGTCGACGATCGGCTGGAAGACCGGGACCTTGACCCTGGTCCACGACGGCGCGACCAGCCCGACCACGATCGCGCTCTCGTGTCGCGCGACGACCGGGCGCATCGTGGTGCTCGAGCCGAGCGACGGTGAGCTCGAGCTGGTGCCGTTCGTGCCGCAGCAGGCGACCATCCGCAACGACGGCGTCGGTCCGCTCGAGATCGCCGAGCTCGGCTTCAGCGAGACCGGCTTCACCGCGAGCGGCGCCACGCTGCCCGCGACCCTCGCGGTCGGCGAGACCCTGTCGTGGTGGGTGACGTGCGACAGCGGCAAGTGGCTCGGTACGACCTGGGCCAAGCAGTTCGCCAAGCACGACGGCCTGTCGACCGGATCGCTGTTCTCGGTGTCGTGCAGCTACCTGAACGACGGCGGATCGATCGAGCTGCCGGTCGGACCCGATGATCCGGTCGACGCCCCGCCGACCGAGTGATCTGCGCTAGCTTCGGGGCGTGCGCGCCCATCTCCGTGTGGTCCTGATCGCGATCACGCTCGGCGCGTCAGGCGCGTCGAGCGCGGTCGCCGCGCCGGGGTTCGATCCCGACGCGATCTACGACGTCCCGATCGACGACGCTGCGCGGCGCGGTCCCGATGACGCGCTGGTCACGATCGTCGAGTTCTCCGACTTCGCGTGCGGCTACTGCAACCGCATGCAGCCGGTCTTGAAGCACCTCGAGCGGCTGTACCCCGGTCAGCTGCGCTACGTGTTCCGACCGATGCCGCTCGACGAGGATGACGGGGCCCTGGCGTCGGAGGCGGCGATCGCCGCGGGCCGCCAGGGTCGGTTCTGGCCGATGCACGATCGGCTGTTCGCGGTCGCGGGCCGGGTCGATCGCGCCGCGGTCGAGTTGCTCGCCGCCGAGCTCGGCCTCGACCTCGCGCGGTTCCGCGCCGATCTCGACGGTGGCGCCGCGCGCGCGATCGTCGATCGCGAGGTCGCGCTGGGCAAGCGGCTCGGCCTGACCGGGACGCCCGCGTTCTTCGTCAACGGCCGCGCCATCCCGGGCGCGGTGTCGCTCGCGGCGTTCCTCGCGGTGGTCGGCGAGGAGCTGACCCGGGCCCGGGCCGCCGCGCCGAGCGCCGATCGCTACCCCGGGCTGGTCGCGGGCGGTCGTCCCACCGCCGACAGCGATCCGCCCGCGCGCGACGGGCTGTCGCTGTCGCCGACCAGCACCTACCGGGTCGGGCTCGGGCTGCCCGGCCATCGGATCGGCCCCGACGACGCCGCGGTGACGGTCGTGGTGTGGAGCGACTTCTTGTGTCCGTACTGCGCCTCGCAGGCGCCGGTGCTCGAGCGGCTGCGCCAGACCCACCCCGACGACGTCCGCGTCGTATTCCGCCACTATCCGCTGCCGATGCACCCCGGCGCCGATCTCGCCGCCGAGGCCGCGGTCGAGGCCGGGCGCCAGGGCAAGTTCTGGGCGTATCACGATCAGCTGTTCTCGGCGGGCGCGACCAACGTCGCGATCACCCGCGCGGTCCTCCTCGAGCGCGCCCGCGGGGTCGGCCTCGACGTCGTCGCGCTGGCCGCCGCCCTCGACGATCACCGCCACCGCGATGCGGTGCTGGCCGACGCCGCCGCCGCGATGTCGGTCGGCGCGGGCGGCACGCCGACCCTGATGGTCAACGGCGCCGCGCTGCCCGGGATGTCGGAGTACGACGAGCTGGAGGTCCGCGTCGTCGAGGAGCTGGCCCGCGCCCGCGATCTGATCGCGCGCGGCGTGCCCGCCACCGATGTCTACGGCGTGATCGCGCTCGGCGCCGACGTCGTCGAGGCCGGCGATCCGCGGCGGCTGCCGCGCGGGGGCGGCATCCGCATCGAGCCCGGCGCGATCGAGCGCACGACGATGGTGCTGGCCGCGTGTCGCGCCAACGATCGCGACGACGCGGTCGAGCTGGCGGCGCGGCTGCGCGAGCCGGCGCGGGCGCTGGTGCGCGCGGTGTGTAGCGACCGCGGGATCGATCTGCCGTGACCTACGACGTCGATCTGTTCGTGATCGGCGGCGGCTCGGGTGGCGTCCGCGCCGCGCGCATCGCCGCCACCCACGGCGCCCGGGTCGCGATCGCCGAGGACAACCGCTGGGGCGGCACCTGCGTGATCCGCGGCTGCGTGCCGAAGAAGCTGATGGTCTACGCGTCGGAGATCCGCGCGATCCTCGAGGACGCGCGCGGCTACGGCTGGGACATCGGCCCGGCTCGCCACGACTGGGCGACGTTCATCGCCGCCAAGGATCGCGAGATCGCGCGGCTGTCGGCGCTGTACCTCGGCAACCTGGTGAAGGCCGGCGTCGGCATTTTCGACGGCCGCGCCCAGCTGATCGAGCCGCACCTGCTCGAGGTCACCGCGCTCGACGGCACCACCACGCGGGTCTCGGCCGGTCACGTCCTGATCGCGACCGGCGGCACGCCGCGCATGCCGCTGATCCCGGGCGCCGAGCTCGCGATCACGTCCGACCAGGTGTTCGAGCTGCCGGCGCTGCCGCCGCGCATCGCGGTGATCGGCGGCGGCTACATCGGCGTCGAGTTCGCCCACATCTTCGCCGGGCTCGGCGCCCAGGTGACGCTCATCCACCGCGGCGCCCGGGTGCTGCCCGGCTTCGACGACGACGTCCGCGCCGTGGTCGAGGACGGCCTGGCGCGCGCGGGCATCACGCTGCTCGCCGGCACCGAGCCGCGATCGATCGCGCGGCGCGCCGATGGCGGGCTCGCCCTCGAGGTCGCCGGCGCCACCGTCGTCACCGACTCGGTCGTCGCCGCGATCGGCCGCTTGCCCAGCACGGGCGGCCTCGGCCTCGCCGCGCTCGACGTCCAGCTCGACGTCCGCGGCGCGGTGATCGTCGACGAGTGGAGCGCCAGCTCGATCCCGCACATCTACGCGGTCGGCGACGTCACCGGCCGCCAGGCCCTGACCCCGGTCGCGATCCGCGAGGGCCACGCCTTCGCCGACACCGTGTTCGGCGATCGCCCGACGCCGGTGCATCACAACCTGATCCCGACCGCGGTGTTCGCGCAGCCGCCGGCCGCGGCGATCGGCCTCGGCGAGGGCGCGGCGCGCCAGCAGGGACTCGACGTCCAGATCTACGCGACGCGGTTTCGACCGATGCGCCACACCATCTCGGGGCGACCCGATCAGACGCTGATCAAGCTGGTCGTCGATCGCGCGACGCGGCGCGTGCTCGGCGTCCACATGGTCGGCGAGGACGCCGCCGAGATCATCCAGGCCGCGGCGATCGCGGTGACGATGGGCGCGACCAAGGACGACTTCGATCGCACCTTCGCGGTCCACCCGACCGCGGCCGAAGAGCTGGTCCTGCTGCGCTAGCTCAGAACTTGATGCGCTCGACGGTGATCTTGGCCTTGCCGCAGCTCGGCGGCGGCTTCGCAGGCTTCACGCCGGGCTTGACCTTCGCCGGCTTCGCCTTCGGCAGCTTCGGCGCCGCGACGTCGAAGTAGACGTAGAGGATGTCGCCGTGGGGCGGATCGACCGTGCGATCCCAGCGGCAGTCGCCCTGGATCACCTCGAGCTTGCGCTTGCCCGGCGCGACCGCGACCAGATCACCGACGCGGGCGTCGTCCTTGCCGTCGATCTGCACCCGCGTGCGCTTGAGGTTCGGGCTGCCGCTGATGATCAGGTTGCCGTCGACGCGCGGCGGCGGGGTGACGTTGAATGACGACCTGCGCGCGAAGGTCACGGTGTGGAGCGTCGAGCGGTACGACAGCGGCGTGACGGCCTCGACGCGGTGCTCGCCAGGCGCCAGCTCCATCGCAACCGGCGGCGGGCCCACGCGGACGCCGTCGACGTAGAAGATGGCGTCCTTGGCGCGCGAGTCGACCTCGATCGATCCGGGCGTGGCCTCGAGGGCGCCGAGCACCTTGTCGACCTTGGCGGCGTCGGGCGCGTCGGGCAGCGCCTTGCGGTACGCGCGGTACTCGCGGACCGCGCCGTGGACGTCGCCCTTGCGGCGCAGCACGTCGGCGAGGTTGTAGGTGACGTTGGGGTGCGGCGCGATCGACTGGGTGTAGCGGTACCGCTCGATCGCCAGCTCGAGATCGCCGGCCTGATCGGCGGTCTGGGCCTCGATGAACGCGGCGCGGGCGGCTTCTTCGACGCGCGGCGGCAGCTTCGCGGGATCGTCCGCGGCGGCGGCGGCGACGAGGACGCACAGGAACAGCGGCGAGGCGAGGGCGCGCACGGCGGCGATGGTAGCGCGCGCTCCGTCGAGGCGCTGGCGCGGTGTTCTGGACATCCGTCCGTTTGAGCAGAAATTGCCTGCTATAACGGACAGTCATCTGCTACGGTCCAGGCCATGGAACGCCGCGCCGATCCGTACCGCGACCTCGCCGTCATCGACGCTCGCGCCCCGCGCACCAACCAGATCATCGTCGCGATCGTCGCGTCGATCGCGGTCGCGACCGGGGTCTGGCCGGTGCTCGGCGTGCTCGCGCTGCAGCTGGCGATCGCGGTGAAGCTCGGCCGCCGCTGGTGCCTGCCGTGCCGGCTGTACTTCGACGTGATCCAGCCGCGGTTCGGCGAGGGTCCGCTCGAGGACTCGCGGGCGCCGCGCTTCGCCAACATCGTCGGCGCGATCGTCCTCGGCGCCGCCACCATCGGGTACGCGATCGGCCAGGGCTGGCTCGGCACGATCTTCGGCCTCACCGTCGTCGTGCTCGCGACCGTCGCGGCGACGACCGGGCTGTGCATCGGCTGCGAGCTGTACAAGCTGCTGGCGCGGGCCCGCGGCATCCGCGGCGGCGCGATCGAGCGTGTCGACCTGGTCGGCCTCGGCGCCGCGCCCGCGGCCGAGACCGTCGTCGTCTTCACCCATCCCTTGTGCGGCGACTGCCAGCGGGTCGGCGCCGAGCTCGCGGCCAGCGGCCGATCGGTGGTGTCGGTCGACGTGTCGCGCCGCCGCGACCTCGCCCACAAGTACGGCGTGTCGCTGGTGCCGTTCGTGGTCGCGGTCGACGCTCACGGCGTCGTCACCGCGCGCCTGCATTGACGGTCCGACCAGCGCAGCGGCGGATCGGGTCGACGCTCGCCGGCTACTCGACTCGCCGCCTCGCGCCAAGTGGTCGCCGCGACTACCGCCTCGACGGGCACGGCCGTTGCTGTTCTCCGCCGCAATGCGCCCCACCGCGATCGTCGCCGCCGCCGCCGCATCCGTCCTGCTGTTCACCAGCGCCTGCGACGACGGCCTGGAGTCGGACGATCCGGAGGACAGCGTGTTCGTCGACGATGGCAAGGCCGACGACTTCTTCAGCACGTCGGCCTACGAGTACCTGCTCGAGGGCAAGTCGACCGTCGTGCTCGACGCCGCGATGGCGAGCCGCCCCGCCGCCGAGCGCCTCGCCGCCGCGACCCAGCTGGTCGGCCTGAAGCAGATCGCGATCGCGTGGTTCGTCACCCAGTACCTGGTCGACAAGGAGCATGACGATCCCAACGCCAGCTTCGGCGGGTTCGGCGGCATGGCGAAGGCCGGCGCCTACGAGGACCTCGCGATCCGCGAGCGCGCCGACAAGGTGACCTACGACTTCACGTTCCGGCAGATCGCCGCGGGCGGCCGGACCCTGATGACGAAGCTGCCGACCCGCACCGTCGCGGGCAAGACCGTCTTCGATCTCGAGATCGGCCGGCCGAGCAACGCCGATCTCGCACGCCTCGAGACCAACGCCGAGTGGTACCGCGACGCGCCGTGGAGCGGCTGGAACCCGTCGGCGGTGCCGGCCGCGCAGAAGGAGTCGATCACGTTCTCGATCGCGCGCGAGAAGGCGTCGACCGACGGCTTCTTCGACCTGGCGCGGCTCACCGCCGACGGCAAGCTCGACCTCGACGTGTACTTCGGCTGGGACTACCACTCGGCGTATCACCTCAAGCACTCGAAGCAGTTCTTCACCTGGCTGAAGGCCCAGGGCTTCACCGCGCCGGTCGCGAGCTGGGACAAGCTCACGCATACGTCGGGCGCGTTCAAGCGCACCGTCAAGGCCGACGGCAAGTCGGTCGCCGTCGAGGTCCGCGTCTACTTCGGCAAGCCCGGCACCGCGACCGATCCCGACACCGACGCCGGCGGCCGCGTCCTCGAGGCCCTCGCGCTCGACTCGCTGTCCAAGCGCGACGTCATCGTCTACTCGGGCCACTCCGGGCCGTTCTACGGCTTCGCCCTCGCCAACTGGAAGATGACCGATGAGGGCGATCTCGACGACGCCGAGATCCGCGTCGCGCCGATGCCGGCCAACCGCTACCAGATCGTCCACGCCGAGGGTTGCGACACCTACCAGCTCGGCACCGCGTTCAAGGAGAACCCGAACAAGGTCGGCCACAACGTCGACGTCATCACCACGACGTCGTTCTCCGACGCGTCGTCGCCGGCGTCGGTCGAGAGCTTCGTGTCGGCGCTGCTCGCGCGCGATAGCCTGCAGCGCCTGCGGCCGCAGCCGGTCTCGGGCCTCTTGACCCGGCTCGACTCGGCGTCGTACGGCTTCACGACGATGTACGGCATGCACGGCGTCGACGACAACCCCAAGCTGGTGCCGTGGGCGCAGACCGCGAAGTTCGGCGCGAAGTGCTCGGCCAACGCCGACTGCGGCGGGCCCGGCAACCTGTGCGTCGGCACCGGCTCGACGAAGAAGTGCACCGCCGCCTGCGCCGGCGTCGGCGGCTGCGGCACCGGCTACACCTGCAAGTCGGTCGCGAGCGCATCGAGCAGCACCATCTACGGTCGCGCCTGCGCCAAGCTGTGATCGCGATCCGAGCGCCAGCGAGGAAGTCTCCGGGAGCCGAGTCGTGACCATTCGCGGCGCCGCCGCGCCTGGGCGTCGCGCATTCTGTTAGCGTCGTCGGCGATGGAAGGCCTCGTCGTCGGCTCGTACCGTGTCGTGAAGAAGATCGGGCAGGGCGGGATGGGCGCGGTCTATCTCGGCGAGCACTCGCTGCTCGGGCGCCGCGCCGCGATCAAGGTGCTGCTGCCCGCGTTGTCGGCGCACCAGGACGTGGTGCAGCGCTTCTTCAACGAGGCGCGCGCCGCGACCGCCATCGACGACGCGGGCATCGTGCAGATCTTCGACTTCGGCTACCACGCCGACGGCAGCGCCTACATCGTCATGGAGCTCCTGGTCGGCGAGACGCTGCAGGATCGCGTGCGCGCCCACGGCCGCCTCGGGCCGGCCGACACGCTGCGGCTGCTGCGTCCGGTCGCGACCTCGCTGGCGGCGGCCCACGCCGCGGGCATCATCCACCGCGACCTCAAGCCCGAGAACATCTTCGTCGTCCGCGACGCCGAGGTGATCGGTGGCGAGCGGACCAAGGTCCTCGACTTCGGCATCGCGAAGCTGGTCGCCGATCCGCAGTCGAAGGTGAAGACCAGCACGACCGCGATCATGGGCACGCCGACGTTCATGTCGCCCGAGCAGTGTCGCGGCGCGGGTGGCGTCGATGCGCGGTCCGACGTGTACGCGCTGGGCTGCGTGCTGTTCTACCTGCTGACCGGGACGCCGCCGTTCGACGGCGACGGGGTCGGCGACCTGATCGCGGCCCACCTGATGACGCCCGCGCCCGCGCCGTCGGGCCGCGCGCCCGGCATCCCGCCCGAGCTCGACGCGGTGGTGGCGCGCTGCCTCGCGAAGGCGCCCGCCGAGCGGTACCAGACGATGGCCGAGCTCGCGGCCGTGCTGGCTCAGCTCCAGCGCGACCGTCCCAGCGCCGCGGCGATCGGACCCGCGGCGAGCGGCGCGATGCCGACGCCGCTGCCGACGTTCGGCGGCACTCGCTTCGAGGCGCCCGCGACGACGCTGTCGGCCGCCGCGGGATCGCCCGCGCCCACGCTCGGGGCGCCGCCGCGCAAGGGCCGCGCGGCGCTGATCGTCGGCGGCGCGGTCGCGGTCGCCGCCGCCGCGGTCGTCGCGGTGATCGCGACCAGCGGCTCATCGACGCCAACCCCGCAGGCCGCGGCGCCGCCGCCATCGCCCCAGCTCGCCGCCGCCGCCGCCGCCGCCGTCGATGCCGCGCCGCCGCCGCTCGATGCCGCGGCCGATCCGTGCGCCGCTGGTGCCTGGGATGCGTGCATCGTGCTCGGCCGCGCCGACTGGAAGGCCCGCGACTATCCGTCGGCGATCGCGCGGTACCAGCTCGGCTGCGACGCCGGGCACTCGATGTCGTGCACGCTGCTCGGCCAGGGCTACTCGCTGGGCCGCGGCGTCGAGCAGGACGCCGCGAACGCGGCCGTGCTGTACACGACGGCGTGCAAGCAGGGAACGCTGCGCGCGTGCGCCTTGCTCGGCGGGCTGTACATCGCGGGCAAGGGCGTGCTCAAGGCCGACCGCGTGCGCGGCGTCGAGCTGATGCGCCAGGCCTGCGATGGCGACGACGCGTTCGGCTGCGAGGCGCTCGCTGGGGTTCGCTTCAACGACAAGCAGTTCCGCGAGTCGTTCGAGCTGTACCAGCGCGCGTGCGATGCCGGCCGCGCGTGGAGCTGCGGCGAGGTCGGGATGGCGTACGCGTACGGCGGCGCGGGCGTGAAGAAGGACGTCGGCCGCGGTCGCGCGATCATCGAGAAGACCTGCGAGACCGAGGAGGAGTGGTGCAACGAGGTCGGCAAGCTCTACTTCGACGGCGTCGGCGTCGACAAGAACTTCGATCGCGCCGAGATCTACTTCGCGCGCGGCTGCAACGCGGGCAGCGGCCCGGGCTGCAGCAACCTCGGCATGCTGTACAGCCGGCCCGGCAAGCTGCACGACGCCGCCAAGGCCAAGGACGCCTACGCGCGCGCGTGCAGCGTCGGCTTCGAGAGCGCCTGCGCCAAGGGGGGCGCGCGCGATGGCGAGTGAGCCGACGGCCACGACCGCGCTGGTGACCGGGGCGTCGAGCGGGATCGGGAAGGCGTTCGCGACGCAGCTGGCGGCGCGCGGCATGGCGCTGGTGATCGCGGCGCGGCGCGAGGCCGAGCTCGAGGCGCTGGCGCGCGAGCTGCGCGCGGCGCATGGCGTGCGCGTCGAGGTGATCGCGCTGGATCTGGCGGCGCCGACCGCGGCCGCGACGCTGGTCGAGCGGATCGACGGGCTCGGCGTGACGATCGACGTGCTGATCAACAACGCCGGCTTCGGCGAGCACCAGTACTTCGTCGAGCAGGACTGGGAGCGAGTGCGGCAACAGCTGCAGCTCAACATCGTGACGTTGACCGAGCTGACGCATCGCTTCGGCAAGGCGATGGCGGCGCGCGGTCGCGGCCACATCCTGAACGTCGCGTCGATCGGCGCGTACACGCCGTGCCCGACCTACGCGACCTACGCGGCGGGCAAGGCCTACGTGCGCGACTTCACCGAGGCGATCGCCTTCGAGCTGGCGCCGCGCGGGGTGCGGGTGTGCAGCCTGTGTCCGGGCGGCACCGAGACCAGCTTCCACCAGGTCGCGGGCCAGACCGTGCCGGGCTGGATGCGCGCGACCGCGTTCATGACCGCCGATCGCTGCGCCGGCATCGGGCTGCGCGCGCTGTTCGGACGCCGCCGCAACGTCGTCAGCGGCGTCAGCAACAAGCTCGGCATGTGGCTCCTGCGCTTCGTGCCGCGTCGCATGATCGTCTGGATCGGCGCGCGATCGATGGGCAAGCCGCGGGCGCTGCCCGCGTCGACGGGCGTCGCGTCGGGATCATGACCACGCGGCGGCCACCGCCCGTGCTGCCCGTGCTGCTCGAGCTGCCCGAGGAGGCGCGCGCGCGGCGAGCGGCCGAGCAGCGGGCGCGCGACGAGGCGCTCCACGTCGCGGCGCGGGTGGGCGATCACGCGGCCATCGTCGCGCTGGTCACCGACGGCGCGTCGCTCGAGGCCGCGCAGCGCGTGACGCTGGCGCGCGAGGTGCGGCGATCGATCACGCCGCTCATGGCCGCGGCCGGCTCGGCCGAGGGCGCGAGCCTCGCGACGGTCGAGCTGCTGGTCGCGCTCGGCGCCGATCCGGATCGCGAGCTCGATGGCTGTTCGGCGCTGAGCTACGCGGCGGGCGGGCTGGGCGGCGATGCACCGGGCGGCGGCGACGTCGCGCGGCTCGGCTTCTTTCTCGGGCGCGGCCGCGTCGACGAGCTGAGCCGCCGCGAGAGTGCGCTCTTCGCCGAGGCGATCACGACCGGCGACGCGGCGCGGGTCGGGCTGCTGATCGAGCACGGCGTCCTCGCTGACGTGCCGCCGGCGCAGGCGCTCGAGCTGATCGGCCGACCCGGCTGGCGCACCGTCGGGTTCTTCGACGAGGCGCCGATCGTGTGCGCGGCGCGCGGCACCAGCGCCGCCGTGGTCGAGCGGCTGATCACGGCAGGCGCCGATCCGCGGATCGTCGACGGTCAGAAGCGTCACCCGCTGTTCGTCGTGCGCGACGCCGCGGTGGCGCGCGCGCTGGTCGCGGCCGGGCTCGAGCTCGAGCTGCGCGGCCGCGGCGATCGCACCCCGCTCGCCGACGCGATCGATCACGGTGACGTCGAGCGCGTCACCGCGTTGCTGGCGGCCGGCGCCGATCCGAACGCGGTGCGCGACGGCCGCACGCTCTTGATGG
>JAYTAJ010001294.1:0-5435 GCA_043737575.1 Myxococcales bacterium
CGCCGCCGCCGCCGACGCCTGCGCGATGCGCGTCCACGCCGCCGCCGCCTGCAGCCGCGCCACCGCCGCCGCGCCCGTCGCGCCCGCCGTCCTCGCCGCGCTCGCGCCGATCGCGAGCCGATGACTACGCGTTGGTCCGGCCGGCCACCGCGGCGGCGTGGGTATACTCGGGCGGCATGCTGCCGACCGCGCGCGACAGCGTCGCCGAGATTGCCGACGGTGACGCGCCGATCCCTGGCGTCGTCGTGGTGTGGAGCGGCGAGCAGCCGCACCTGCGGGCGCTGCGGCTGCCGCCGACCGGCCTGGTGCTCGGCCGCGACAGCCTCGCCGACACCGGCGACGATCGCCTGAGCCGACAGCACGCGCGGGTGACGTGGACCGGGGGGCAGCTCGTGATCGCCGATCTCGGCAGTCGCAACGGTACCTACGTCCAGGGCACGATCGTCAACGGCCGCGAGGTCGGCGCGGCGGCGCCCGCGATCGTGCGCTGCGGTCGCACCATCGCGATCGCGGTCGACGACGTCCGTCGCTTCGAGGGCGCGACGATCACGACCGACGACGGCGGCATCGTCGGGCCGACCCTGCGCGCGACCTGGGACGCGATCGAGCGCGCCGCCCACAGCGGCCGATCGCTGCTGATCACCGGCGAGAGCGGCGTCGGCAAGGAGCTGGCGGCGCGGGTGTTCCACCGCGCGTCGGGCGTCAGCGGCGAGCTGGTCGCGGTCAACTGCGCGACGATCGCGGCTGGCGTCGCCGAGCGCCTGCTGTTCGGCACGCGCAAGGGCGCCTACTCGGGCGCCGACCGCGACGCCGACGGCTTCCTCGCGGTCGCCGACGGCGGCACCCTGTTCCTCGACGAGATCGCCGAGCTCGATCCGGCGGTGCAGCCCAAGCTCTTGCGCGTCCTCGAGACCGGCGAGCTGCTGCCGCTCGGCGCGTCGAAGCCGCGGCCGATCGCGCTGCGCGTGGTCGCGGCGACGCTGCGCGATCTGCGCGCCGCGGTGCACGCCGGGACGTTCCGCGACGATCTCTACTACCGGATCGGCCGCCCCGAGGTGCGGGTGCCGCCGCTGCGCGATCGGCTCGAGGAGCTGCCGTGGCTGGTCGCCGCCGCGCTGCGCCCGTGCGGCGTCCCCGCGCATCCGTCGCTGGTCGAGGCCTGTCTGTTGCGGCCGTGGCCGGGCAACGTCCGCGAGCTGATGGGCGAGATCGCGCGCGCCGGCCACGCCGCGTTCGAGGGTGGACGCCCGGCGGTGCGCGTCGAGGATCTCGACGCCGAGGCGGGCCGCGCCGCGCCCGCCGCCATCGCACCACCGCCGCTGCCGCCGCCGCGCCCCGCGCCCGCGATCCTCCCCGACGACGACGCCATCGCCGAGGCCCTGCGCGCCGAGGCCGGCAACGTCAGCCGCGCCGCCCGCCGCCTCGGCGTCCACCGCAACCAGCTGCGTCGCTACGTCGCCAAGCACCCCGCCGCCGCGACCGCCGCGCCCGACGACGACGACGACGACGACGACGCGTAGTCACTCGCGTCGATAGCAACCGCGGCCGCCGCCGCACACCGTCGCGTGGGCGAACGAGTCGTCCATCGGCGCCCTGGCTCACTAAAAGTCGTCGGGGCCTTCGTCCATCGCGTGGTGCTCGTGCTCCTTGCGGATGAAGTTCGAGCCCGCGGTCAGATCGACGTGGAAGTGGTTGCGGTGCGACGCGTTGTAGTTCGGCGTCAGCGCGATGGTCCACACCGCGTCGGCCTTGAGCGCGCAGATCACCGCGTGCAGCCAGGTGTCCTTGGCGTCGGACGTCTCGGCGGTGCAGGTCATGCCGCCGGTCGGATCGATCACCCAGTCGGTCTCGACGGTGTACGTGGTGCCGTCGGCGTGGACGAAGCGCGCCAGATCGATCGCCTTGGCGTAGGCGTGCTGCGACAGGCCCTGCGGACAGTTCGGCGGCGTGCCGGAGCCGATGCAGCGGTAGTTGTAGACGCCGATGTCCTGGACCTCGACGATGTCGCGGGCCCGCCAGTGCGGCGCCGCGCGCACCAGTGATCGCGCCAGCGAGCAGTCCATGAAGAACGTCGCGCGCGTCGTCGCGCTGTCGAGGTAGCGATACACCATGCCGTTGATCGGCGTGGTCAGCGTCACCGGATCGGCGACGCCGTCGCGCGGCGCGGGCACGGTGTAGGCGACGCCGTATTGATCGAGCCAGCCGCGGCAGTTCGCCAGCTCGGGATCGACCACGGTGACCTCGACGGTCGCGGTCGCGACCACCGCGCCGCCGGCGTCGCGCGCGGTCGCGGTCACGGTCGTCGGGCCGAGCCCGGTCAAGAAGCCATCGAGCGCGCCGCTGGCGTCGGCGACGCCGAGCGCCACGGTGCCCGCGCTCAGCTCGATCGTCGCGACGTCGCCCGTGACCGCGAGCTGGATCGCGATCGGCGCCGCGACCCAGCCGTCGATCGGCTCGAGGACGTCGCGCGACACCGTCGCGCCCGCCGCGGGGGACGTGAACGCCAGGGTCACCGCGCTCGCGGCGTCGGCCCCGTCGTCGTCGTCGTCACCGCCGCCACCACACGCCACGAGTCCAGAGCCGATCAGGAGCAGGGCAATGACGCGCATCGGGGCGGATTTCAAACCGCCGCCTCGCCGCCGTCAAGGCAAAAGGTCCGACCGTCCGGACCAATCCGCTCCTGTCACTGTGCGATCGCGGCCTTCGCCTCGCCCTGGAGCGTCCGGGCCCGTCCGATCAGGTCGACCAGCTCGGCCCGATCCGCGTCCGTCCCCGCCGCCGCTTGCGCGATCGTCTGGATCGCCGCGAGGTCCCAGTGCTCGGCGTCCTTGGCGCCGCGCAGCACGTCGGCGAACGCCGCCACCGCGACGGCGAACCGCAGATCGCGCGACGCCGCGTCGAAGCTCGCCGCCAGCTGCGCGCGCTGGAACGGGAACGCCGCCTCGGTCGCCTCGGTGCCCTTCGGCGCCTTGTGGCGCACGCGCACCGTCACCATCGGCCCGAGCTTGTCGGCCTTCGTCACCTCGCGCGGCTCGACCTCGTAGATCGCGGTGACCTGATGGCCGGCGCCGATCTCACCCGCGTCGACGCGATCGTCGCGGAACCCGTCGTCGGCGACGTCGCGGTTCTCGTAGCCGACCAGGCGGTAGCGCGCGACCTGGAGCGGGTCGAAGTCGAGCTGCAGCTTGACGTCCTGGGCGACGACCTCGAGCGTCGAGCCCAGCTGCTCCTGGAACACCCGCTTCGCCTGCGACAGGCCGTCGATGTAGAAGTTGGCGCCGTTGCCCTGGTCGGCGAGCTGCTCCATCGTCTGGTCCTGGTAGTTGCCCATCCCGAAGCCGATCGTCGACAGCGTGATGCCCTCCTTGGCGCGGCTCGAGATCGTCTTCAGGATCTCGTCGTGCGACGTCGGCCCGACGTTGGCGTCGCCGTCCGACAGGATGATCACGCGGCTCTCGACGCCCGGCGCCAGGCCCTTCATCGCCTCGGCGTAGGCGAGGTCGATGCCCGACGCCATCGCGGTCGATCCGCCGGCCGTCAGATCTTCGAGCGCCGCGATGATCGTGCCGCGCTCGGTCGCGCTGGTCGCCGGCAACACCACGCGGGTGTCGCCCGCGTAGGTCACCAGCGCGACGGTGTCGTGCTCGTTCAGGTTGTCGACCAGGAGGCGCAGCGACCGCTTCGCCAGGTCGAGCTTGTCGGGTGACTGCATCGAGCCCGAGACGTCGACCAGGAACACCAGGTGGGCCGGCTTGCGCTCCTCGACGCGCTTGGCCTTGGTCGCCACGCCGACCCGCAGCAACAGCCGTCCCGGGTTGAACGGATGCGGCGCCGCGTCCATCGCCACCGCGAACGGCTGCTGCGCCGTGGTCGCGGTCGCGTAGCCGTAGCGGAAGTAGTTGACGAACTCCTCGACGCGGACCGCCGCGGCGGGCGGCAGCGTGCCCTCGGTCAGCTTGCGCCGCGCGATCGTGTAGCTCGCGGTGTCGACGTCGGCCGCGAACGTCGACAGCCGATCCGTCGCGGTGTCGGTCCAGCCGTTCTGACCGTAGTCCTTGTAGGTCTCGGTGTTGCCCTTGTCGACCCGCGCCGGCATCGCCATCCCGCCGCCCGTCAGCTGCTTCGCCACCTCGCGGTGCTCCTCCGTCGGTGTCGCCGCGTCCCTCTCTTGGCAACCGGACAGCGCGCTCTGGGCGAGCGCAAGGAGCAGGAGCGAACGCGACAACGCGCGGGCAAACGGACGACGCAACATGGGAGACCTCTCGACGGTGGTGGCGTGACGAGCCCGGGTACCGACGCGCTCCTCTCGGGCGCGGTCTGCAATTCGTGGTCAGCCTTTCGTCGCGCCGCGACGACAACTTTCCACCCAAGGAAATGTGCGCGGGGCCACGGGGGTGCCGCTGGCGCGACGGACGTGTGAACCTCGACGGCATGACGCCACGCTGGTTCGCGACGATCCTGATCGGCGGCCTCCTCGGCGCCTGCGGCGACGACGGCGGCGCGACGATGCCGATCGACGGACGACCAATCGTGACGCCCGACGCGATCGACGCCGATCCCGGCGCGTTGCCGCAGGTCGAGGCGACGCCGTGTCGCTTCTCGGTGAACCCCAGCCTCGGGCTGACCGAAGGCGCCGGCTACAGCTGCGGCGATCTGATCGTCGCCGAGAACCGCGCCGCGCCGACGCGGACGATCCGCGTGCACTTCATCCGGTTCGACAGCGCCGCGGCCAGCGCCAACGCGACCGTCTACCTCGACGGCGGCCCCGGCGGCGACGGCCAGCGCATCCTCGACTTCGCCGCGTTCCTCGGCCCGTCGTTCCTCGGCGGCCTCCTGGTCGACGGCGACTTCATCGTCATCGGACAGCGCGGCACGTCGCGCTCGATCCCGTTCCTCGACTGCCAGGGCGATTGTCCCGACGTCGACCTGCCGTCGTACAACACCGCCTACAACGCCGACGACGTCGGCGATCTGCGCGCCGCGCTCGGCATCGCGCAGCTCAACCTCTACGGCATCTCGTACGGATCGCGCCTCGGCCTCGAGGTGCTGCGCCGCCACGGCGAGCACGTCCGCGCCGCCGTCATCGAAGGCCTGGTGCCCGCGCAGATCGTGTGGACCGCCGCGATCCCCGCGTCGTTCTACAACGCGATCACCGCGCTGCGGACGTCGTGCAACGCCGCCGGCGCGTGCGGCGCCGCGTACGGCGACCTGGTCGCGAAGTTCCTCGTCGGCGTCGACGCCTTGAACGCCAACCCGGTCACGATCCAGCTCCCCGGCGGCGACGTCGGGCTCGACGGCTACACCTACGCGTCGCTGTTGTTCCGCATGATGTACTCGCGCAGCTCGTTCATCTGGCTCCCGATCCTGATCAACGACCTCGCGGAGCGGCGGGTCGATCGCGTCGCCGGCTTCCTCGGCGCGTGGCTCGAGCAGGG
>JAYTAJ010001295.1:0-2351 GCA_043737575.1 Myxococcales bacterium
GTCCGCCGCACGTCGACCCCGTCGAGCTCGCCGGCGCGAAACCCACGCGCCAGCGCGAAGGACGTGACGTACGGCCGAGGCCAGATCTCGCCGCCGGGATGCGGCGGCATCGGCCCCATCATGTCCGGTGTCGCCGGCCCCCAGACCGCCATGGGGATCTGCAGCGCGGGATCGGGCTGGAGGAAGTGCGGCGACTCGGGCCCGATGGCGCGGCTCCAGCGCAACGCCCGCCCCATGCCCATGCTGAGCAGCGGTTGCTCGAAGCGCTCCTGGCACAGGTACTGACCGAAGTCGACGAGCTGCGCGCGGGCCGGCGCGACGCCGTGCTCTCGCACCATCTGCACGTTGAGCCCCTCGTAGCGGTGCGACCCGCGCCGGTACCCAGGCAGCATCCGCAACCCGCGCTCCTCGGCGGGCCGCAGGCGCTCGAGCTCGCCGCCGTTGATGCCGACGTAGGTGCCGTCGGCCCGCTCCTCGACGTGGATGCTGGTCCCGGCCGCGCACGACGTGATCCCGTACAGCCGCAGCAGCATCTCGACTTCGAGCTTCACCCGCTCCTCCGCGGAGTCGGCGTCGGGCAGGTCACCGCCGCCGATCTGGCGCCGGTGGGCGCGGCGGAGCAGCACGCACGCGGGTTGAGTGCCGCCGTCGACCAGGCGCGCGTCGAAGCCGAGATCGATGACGGCGTACTCGGGCACGCACCAGAGCTGGCTGCATGCGTGACGGAAGACGTTGTGGACCAGATCCTGGAACGCTGCGCTGCCGAGCGCGGCGCCCAGCATGAGCAGGCCGTTGCGATGCCAGTCCCGCGCCGGCTGCACCGGCGCCTCGATGCCGGCGCCCTTGACGTCGATCAATCCGCCCGGCACCGGAACCACGGTCGCGCGCCCGTACATCGGGGGACGGAACGCGGGCAGCGGTGAACCCACGGTCGCGATCGGCCCGTTGACGTGGGCCTGCGCGGCGTGGTGGACCGACACCACGGCGGCGTGGCGCAGCAGCCAGGCGTCGAGCTCGGCCGCCGACGCGCCGCGCAGGGCCGGGAAGTCGTGCATCACCAGCGCGTAGTTCGCGAAGACGACGCGGGCGGTCTGCACGCGGATGACGTGCTCGAAGCGTCCGCCGGGTTGGTCAAGCTCCGCCACGGTGCGCACGAGCGGCCCGGGCGGAAACGACGCGGCGGCGACGCCGGTGAGCGCGGGTTGGATCATGCGAGCGCTCCGCGCACGGTGGCGATCAGGCGTTCGACGTCGTCGTCGTCGACACACAGGTGGGGCGCCACGCGCATCGTCGAGCCGCGGATGCTGACGAAGATCCGCTCGGCGCGCAGCACGTCCATCACCGTCGCCAGGATGCCGCCATCGAACCGCAGGCCGAGCAGGTGGCCGCACCGCAGCGCCGCCGGCAGCACCTGCGCGCCGAGCGGCGCGAGCGCGTCGGCGATCCGCTGGTTGCGCGCGCCCGAGGTCGCGGCGATCGCGGCCGGGGTCCAGGCCAGGATCTGTTCGAGCGCGGCGATCATCATGGGCAGCAGGATGAAGTTGGCGCGCTCGCCCATGTCGTAGCGCCGGGCCCCGGGATGGAAGGTGTCGCGGTAGCTCGCCAGCCCGGTGAAGTCGTCGGAGCCCTCGCGGGTGATCCAGTTGTGCTCGAGGGGATGGCCGTGATGGTGGGCCGGCGCCGCGTACAGGAAGCCGATGCTGTAGGGGCCGAGCAGCCACTTGTACGAGGCGCAGGCGACGAAGTCGGGCTGGACCTCGCGGACGTCGAACGGGTGGACGCCCAGCGACTGCATCACATCGAGCACGAGCGCGGCGCCGATCGCGCGCAGCGCCGCGCCGATGCGCACCAGATCGAGTCGCGCGCCGTCGGTCCAGTGGCAGTTGGGAAGCGCCGCGAGGCCGACCCGATCGTCGATGCGAGCCAGCACGGCGGCGGTCCAGTCGCCATCGGCCGGGCGCGGCACGACGACCAGCTCGGCGCCGTCGCGCGCGGCGGCGACCCGCCACGGGTAGAGGTTCGACGGGAACTGCTCCTCGAGGACCAGGATGATCTGCCCGCGCCGCAACCGGAGGTTGGTCGCGGCGACACCGAGCCCGTACGACACCGAGGGCACGATCGCGATGTCGTCGGGACTGGCGCCGATCAACCGGGCGATGAGCTCGCGCGCGCGCTCGGCCGACCCGAAGAAGTCACGCGGCGCGATCGTCCACGGCTGCGCGGTGCGCCCGATCGCCTGCTCGCCGGCGGCGCGGACCGCGCGCAGCATCGGCGCCATGTACGCGCAGTTGAAGTAGGCCACGCCGGGCTCGATCTCGAAGAGCGCCTTCTGGCTCGGCAGCATCAGGCGC
>JAYTAJ010001296.1:0-12551 GCA_043737575.1 Myxococcales bacterium
CTCGCCGACAAGAGCCCGGCGGCGATGCGGCTCGGGCTGCACGCGTTCTATCGCTCGCAAGATCTCGAGTACGGCGCGGGGCTGCGCTACCTCGAGGGCGAGCTGGGCAAGATCCTCGCGCTCGACGACGCTCGCGAGGGCATCGCGGCGTTCCTCGGCAAGCGCAAGCCGGTGTGGACGGGGCGCTAGCTACGCGGTCGCGGTCGCGCGCTGCCGCAGCCAGGTGAGCAGCGATCGATCCTCGGGGTTGGTGCGATCGACCTCGATCTCGAACGCCGCCCACGCCGCGTTCGGCGCCGCGCGCACCGCGAGATCGACCGCGTCGCGCAGCTGCCGCAGCCACGGCGTCGACGCGATCTCCTCGGGGCGCGCCTCGTGGAGCAGCTGCGCGGCCTGAGCGGCGTCGCCGTGACCGGCCTCCATCGCGGCGAGGAACAGGCTGGCCTCGGCGGGTGACTGATCGCCGTAGCGGCGGCGCGCGGTGGCGTGGGCGCGACGGGCCGCGGCGCGCGCCAGCTCGGGCTGCGCCAGGTGGACGCGCATCATCGCGAGGTTCAACCAGCCGCGGACCTCGGCCTCGCCGTAGCCGTGCAGCTCGGCCAGCTCGATCGCGCGGGCGCAATCCTCGACGGCGCGATCGCTGTCGCCGAGCCAGCGCCAGTAGTTGATGCGGTTGAACAGGCCGACCGTCAGGTGGAAGTAGTCGCCGCACGCGCGGCACACCGCGAGCGCGTGATCGAGCGCGACCAGCCCCTCGCGGACCCGGCCGCGCCGCCGCAGCACCGCGCCGAGCATGAAGCGCGCGCCGACCTGGGTCGAGTGATCGTCGACGGCGTCGGCCAGCGCGACCGCGCGGCCGAGCGCGTCCTCGGCCTCGGTCAGCCGCTCCTGGCGAAACCGCACCACGCCGATCCAGTTGGCGAGGCGGGCGCGGGTGATCGCGGGCAGGTCGAGGCCGGCCAGCGCCGCGGCGCGATCGATGTGCGCGGCGCTCTCGGCGAACCAGTCGGCGAAGTCGGCGACCTCGGCGGCGGCGATGCGGGCCTCGATCTCGAGGCCGCGATCGGCCTCGGCCTGGGCCAGCGCGATCGCGCGATCGAGATCGTCACGAGCGTCCTCGTAGCGCGCCAGCGGACAGCGGGCGCGACCGCGCTCGAGCAGCGCCGCCGCCTGGGCGCGGCGGTCGACGCCGTCGAGGGCGCGGATCGCGTGGGTCGCCATGCGCTCGGCCTCGACGTGAGCGAGCCGGGTCCGCGCGTCCTGGGCCAGCGCCAGGTACGCCGCGCCCGCGGCGGCCGCCTCGCCGCACTGATCGCCGTGGTGCGCGACCCGCATCAGCCGCGCGCCCTCGTCGACCAGCGCGGGCGGTCGGCTCGACCAGTAGGCGAACGCGGTGCGGTGGATCGCGACGCGATGGCCGAGCTCGATCTGCGCGTAGATCGCCTCGCCGAGCGACGCCGACGCCAGGCTCCAGCCCGGCAGCTCGGGGCGGAGCAGGCCGTTGCGGCCGAGCCACGCCAGGCCCGCGCTCGGATCGATGCTGGTCGCCGCGATCGGCAGCGCGCTCTGGATCGCCTCGACCTCGGCCAGCTCGAAGCGCGCGCCGAGCGTGGCGCACAGCTCGACCAGCTCGGCCATGCCCGCGGGCAGCGCCGCGAGCTCGCGCGCGGCGCGCCACCGGACGCTCGGCTGCAGCTGCACCAGATCGATCTCGTCGGCCGCGACGTACCACTCGTCGCCGCCCGGGTGCTTGCGGATCAGCCCGCGGCGCTCGATCTCCTCGCCGATCGCGATCAGCGCGGCCGGGTTGCCCGCGGCGCGGCTGGCGAGGCGCTCGACCAGCGGCGTCGGCACCCGCAGCGCGGGGTGGAGCAGGTGGCGCATCAGGCGTTCGGCCGCCTCGGTCGACAGCGGCGGCAGGTGCACCGCGATCGCGCCGTCGGCGCGCGCGCCCCAGCGCGGCCGGCCGCGCCCGAAGTCGGGGGCGGCGGTGAGGATCACCGCGAGTCGCCCCTGCGGCCAGCCGGTCGCGGTCTCGAGCGCGTCGAGCACCTCGTCCTCGATCCAGTGGCCGTCGTCGACCAGCAACACCGTGCCGCGCTCGGCGGCGGCGCGCAGCCCGTCGAGCAAGCCGCGATCGGCGCCGAGCTGCTCGCACAGGCGGCGGCTGGTGGTGCCGCGGCCGCCGATGCTCGGCGCCCCCGCGATCGCGACGATCGCGTCGATCGGTCCCGCCATCGATCGGCGCAGCTCGTCGAGCACGCGGGTCTTGCCGCGGCCCGACTCGGCGAGGATGGTCGCGAGCATCGGCCGTTGATCGCGCCACGCCGCCGCGACCGCCGCCGCGAGATCGGCGATGAGCGGTCCGCGCGCGACCAGCTCGGGCACGGTCTCGATGCGCGATCGCCGCGATCGGCCGTCGTCGATCACGCGCAGGAAGCCGGGGTGGGTCTGGCTGTCCTCGACCGACAGCCCGTCGGCGCAGATCTGCGGCGACGCCAGGATGCCGGTCCACGGGGCGGTCGGCCGCCAGCTCTCGGACCGATCGACGGTCTCGCCGTAGAGCCGCAGCGATGGGCCGGCCTTGCGCGCGAGCAACGTCGCGCTGTGGAGGACGACCGCGCTGCCGCGCCGCGCCAGCTCGCGCGCGGCCGCGAGCGCGGCGGTGACCGGCGAGTCGTGATCGAGCCACGAGAACGCGGCGAGGGTGCCGTCGGATCGCTCGCGCAGCACCCGGCCGTGGTTGGTCGCGAGCGTGCGCGCCGCGTCGACGCGATCGGCGGCGACGACCCAGACCAGCACCGCGGGGCCGCGCTCGGTGCGGCCGATCGTCGGCTCACCGGTCGCGCGCGCCGCCGTCGACTCGAGGCGGACCACCCGCTCGAGGAACGCCGCGATGGTCGGACGCCGCAGCGGATCCTTGGCGAGACAATCGTGGATCAGCCGATCGAGCTCGACCGGCGCGGCCGCGAGCTCGCGGACCCGCGGGGGCCGACACAGCTGGTGGCCGTACTCGACGGTCGGACGATCGCCGACGAACGGTGGCCGGCCGGTCACCAGCTCGAAGCCGAGCGCGCCGAGCGCGTAGACGTCGATCGCCGCGGTCGCGGCGCCGCCCGCGAGCTGCTCGGGGCCGCTGTAGTGCAGCGTGCCGCCGCCGGGCACGCCGAGCTCGCCGTCGGCCGGGCACGCCGCGAGGCCGAGATCGAGCAGCCGCGCCGCGCCCGCGCCGCACACCACATTCTCCGGCTTGAGATCGCCGTGGGCGACGCCGCGATCGTGCAGCGTCGCGACCGCGCGCGCGACCGCGATCCAGCGCTCGAGCGCCGCGCCCTCGTCCATCCCGGCCTCGAGCTCGTCGGCGAGCGTCGCGCCGCGCAGCCGCTCGAGGACCAGGAACGGCCAGCCGCCGACCGCGCCCGCGTCGAGCAAGCGCGGCACCACGCCGCCGCCGAGGTGCCGCAGGATCCGCGCCTCGCGCGCGAAGCGATCGCGTAGCTCGGGATCGCGCCAGCGGCCCCACTTCACGACCGCGTCGTCACCGAGCGGGAACACCTGCGCCGAGCCGCCGATCGCGAGGCAGGCGCCAGCTGGCGCGCGCGCGAGCTGCGCTGGCGGTGCGGCCGGCAGCGGGATGGCCGGTACCGCGGGTGCGCGGCCGTGATCGACACACACCGCCGTCGCGGGGAGCCGTCGCCAGCAGCGCGGGCAGCGCACCATGAGCGATCAGATCGCCTCGACGCTGTCGGCGACCTGGAGCAGCAGCGGCGCCACGCCGTCGTCGCAGAACAGCGGGCACTCGTCGTCGAGCCCGGGCTCGTGGACGGCGCCGTTCGGGCAGCTCGCGGCGATCTCGGCCTCGTGACAGAAGCCGTTGGGACCCGGCGGGATGTCGGTGACGAACTCGATTGCGGGCGCGACGATCGGCGCGAACAGCGACTGGATCGGCGCCGCCGCCGTGACCTGCGCGACCCGCGACGCGAGCTGGGTGCGGGCCTGGCTCCACGACGTGAAGGGTCCTTGCACCTCGCCGAGCCGCGCCCGCTCGACCTCGGCGCTGACCTGCTCGGCGACGGCCGCCGCCGCCGGGTTCTCCGAGCTGAGCAGGAACGCGGTGACCCGCCGCACGTCGAGGCCTCGGTTGATGTTGGTCGGCGGACCGGCGGCGCGCTCGTCCTCGGCGAGCACGATGCCCGAGGCGTGGAACGCGTCGAGGTTGGTGAGCCCGACGGTCGGCAGCCGCAGGCGCGGCAGCGGCTGGCCCTGCTGCTCGGTGGCGAAGGCTGCGCCCCAGCACAGGTTGACCAGCGCGCCGTCGAGCGACGCGCCGGCGATCAGCCGGACCGGGAAGCCTGGCTCGGTGAGGAAGTACTCCACCGCGTGGGCCTCCGGATCGGACGCCCGCGAGCTCCAGGCGCCGTTGCCGAGCGCGGCCATCGTGTTCAGCAGCGCGTCGTGGGAGCTCACCGACCCACCGCCGCACGCGACCAGCAGATCCTGATCGGGCTCGGCGCCGATCGGCGACGGGATGCTGCCGAACAGCGCGGCCTTGGCGATGAGCGACGCCTCCTCGCTGCGGTAGACCGTCGCGTACGCGCCGAACCCGGTCGAGCGCACCTCGGGCGGCCGGTTGGCGAACGCGGGGGCGCGCACGCTCGGTCCGAACTGCACCACCGCCTTCGCGAGCGTCGCGCAGGTCGCGTCGGAGGTGATCGCGAAGCTGAACTGCGGCCACTGGAGCCACGGGCTGTCATCGACCGACGGCGCGTTGCCGCGCATCAGGTGCAGGACGACGGCGTCGCGCCGGCCGGCGCCGTCGATCAACCACGCGGCGGTCCGGACCTGCTCGCGCAGCAGCATCGTGCGCTCGAAGCCGTCGATGGTGATCAGCGCGTCGGAGCCGACGGTGATGCCGTCGGGGCGCTGGTAGCTGCCGACGATGCGAACCGGTGGCTCGCCCGCGAGCTCGACGCACGGGCTGGTCCCGTCGCGAAGCTCGAACATCACGTCCGACAGCTGCGAGAACGAGTTGGGGCCGGGCGTCTCGGGCGCCCACCACTCCGACCGGCGCAACCGATCGGTGTAGAGGTTGAAGTGCGACGTGTTCTTGTCGCCGCTGCCCATGAGGGGTGGGCCGTAGCTGGGCAGCGTCGGGGCTGGCTCCTCGACGCAACCGCCGATCGCGGTCGTGCCGATGACGCACCAAAGTAGCGATCGCTTGGCTGTTCCCATACGCGGTCACGGAGCAGGATCCATACCCGCGGGCGCGGGCGCCGAAGCGCGCGGATCCACGGTGGCGCCCGCGGCCGCCTGTGCAGGCCCGGCCCCGCAGGTGCAGGGTGGCGCCCGCATCGACGTGGTGCCGTCGCCACGCCGCGCACGCCGCGCAACTCCGCGCAGTCACGGGCCGCGATCGCGTCGTGATAAAGTAAGCGCGCGATGGTCGACGACCCTGGAACCACGCGGCGCCTGGGCGATCTCAGCGAGCGCGGCCACTCGCTCTGCGCCGGTGATGTCGTCGCCGACTGGTGCGTGGTGCGCGCGATCGCGACCGGGGGCTTTGGCTCGGTCTACCAGGCGACCCACCGCACCAGCGGCGTGACCGGCGCGCTGAAGGTGCTGCACCCGCACCTCATCAGCTCGGCCGAGATCGCGGCGCGCATGATCCGCGAGGCCGAGATCATCGCGCAGCTGCATCATCCCAACGTGGTGTCGTTGCTCGACGCCGGGGTGATCGAGAGCGGCGCGCCGTACCTGGTGATGGAGCTCCTCGACGGCACCGATCTGGACACCGTGATCGCGGACCGCGGCCGCTTCGCGCCGGCCGACGCGATCGCGATGCTGGCGCCGCTGTGCGCCGCGGTCCACGCCGCCCACGCCCGCGGCGTGATCCACCGCGACATCAAGGCGTCGAACGTGCTGGTGTGTCGCGACACCGACGGCGACGGCGAGCGCGTGGTGCTGGTCGACTTCGGCATCGCCAAGCTGCTCGAGGGCGCTGGCGCCGAGCTCACCGCGTCGCGCCAGACGCTGGGGACGCCGGCGTCGATGGCGCCCGAGCAGATCCGCGGCGACGCCGTCGACGCCCGCACCGACGTCTACGCGCTCGGCGCCCTCGCGTACCACCTGCTCACCGGCCGCATGCCGTTCGCCGACGCGTCGGTGACGATGTCGCAGTACCTGCACCTCCACGCCGCGCGGCCGCACCCGTCGGAGATCGCGCCGCTGTCGGCCGCGCTCGACGAGGTCGTGACCCGGGCGATGGCGATCGAGGCGATCCGCCGGCCCGCAGATCCGCTCGCGCTCTACGCGGCGCTGCGCCAGGCGGTCGCGAGCGGCGGCGCCGCGCCCGAGCTCCTCGCGATCGACGGCGCCGCGCTGCTGGTCCGCGCCAGCCACGACGCCGAGGAGATCGACGACGCGCTGCTCGACGATCTCGACGCGATCCTGCCGCTGATCGAGCCGCTGCTGGTCGCCGCCGGCTTCCCGTACATGCGCGACCTCGGCGACGCCTGGCTGTTCGTCGGCGAGGGCCACGACGCCACCCAGCTCGCGGCGGTCGGCGCCGCGATCCGCACCGCGCTCGCCGTTCGTCCGTCGGCGCACCCACGGGTCGTGACGTCGGTGCGCGAGCGCCGCGGCGCCGCGGTCGTCAGCGGCAGCGAGCTGCGCGGCGGCGAGCTCGCCGATCCCAGCAGCTGGTAGTCGGTTCTCCGCTTCCCAAGAACGCTGCCAGTGCTGCGCCGCACATCGCGGGCCGGCGCCTGCGGATCACGCCCTTCGTCGCGCCGAAGTGCCCGCGCGCGCTTGAAGACGCCAGTGGCACGGCAGGTGCTCCTACGTCGGTCGGGAACGCAACGTTGGTCGGGAACGCAACGACCACAACGACTACCGAACATCGAAAGAAGCACGATCATGAACCGTCTCCATTTCGGACTCTCGCTCTCCATCGCTCTCGTCATCGGTGCCTGCGGATCGGACTCGACGCCCGTCGAGCGCGTCTCGCAGGTCACCTCGCAGGGCCGCGACGCCGTCGACCGGCTCAAGTCGGACGATGGCATCGCGACGCCGGCCTTCGTCGAAGGCGTCTTCAACCCCGTCTTCGAGGCGATCAAGGGACTGCAGAGCGACAATGTCACGCCGGCCGATCGCGAGGTGCTGATCGCGGCCCAGGAGGATCTGCGTGCGATGGCGCGCACGCTCGGGATGCCCACGGCGCAGGGCAACTTCTACCACACCGTCGTCACCGAGGAGATCGAGGTTGGTGATCTGGAGGAGATCGGCGTCGAGGAGACCTGCCCCCTGTGCGATCTCGACTCCTGCTACGTGGAGGAGACTCCCATCGACACCGCCGACGTCACGCCGTTCAAGGCGAAGCTCGCGTGCTACGCCGCCGAGTACGCGATCTACCTCGGCGCCCTCGGTGTGTGTCAGTTGATCAACGACCCGGTCAAGCAGGCGGCGTGCGAGGTCGGGGCCGCCATCGGGCTCACGAAGGGCAACGCCATCTGCAAGAAGTGCAAGAACTGGTGAGCGCTCCGATCTCCAACACTCCCTGAGGTGAGGCGCCGTCGCCTCGCCTCGTCGCGCGTGGCCGGCACGGCCCAGGAGGCATCGCCATGATGTCAGTGATCTCGTCCGTGGTTACGATGTTCGTGGCGGCGCTCGGAGCCGCGCCCGTGATCGATGGGACGGAGACCGCGGAGCCGGCCGCGGTCGTGGCCCTCGTCACCGAGCTCGGACTGCCGTACTGCACTGGCACCCTGATCGCGCCGTCCGTCGTGCTGACGGCCGCCCACTGTGCATCCGAAGCGGGCGACTACGTCTTCTTTGGCGCGGACTCGGGCGAGCCGGGGGCCATGATTCAGATCGCTGGCAGTGTGCACAATCCCGGCTTCTCGCCACGGACTCTCGAGAACGACGCGGCGCTGGTCTGGCTGGCGCGGCCGGCGCCGTTCGATGGCCTGGTGCTGCGACGCACGTTGGTCGCCAGTGGTGAGCTCGTGGACCTGGTGGGCTTCGGCCTTGGCCAGCCGGACCAGTTCGGGACGGCCGGGATCAAGCGCCAGCGCGAGGTCCAGGTGACCCGCGTGTCCACGCACAATCTCATCGTGACAACGGGGGGCTGTTCGGGCGACTCCGGTGGTCCCGGTATCACGCGATCGTCGGGTGAGCTGGCGGGGATCATCTCGTTCGGTGAATCGACCTGCGACGCCAGCGGCGCCCTGCAGCGGATCGACATGGTGGTGGGCTGGATCGACCTGGCGATGCAAGATCAGGCCGGGCCGACATCGTGGCTCGACGGTCGCTGCGCGTCCGACGATGCCGCGCGCGATCCCGACTGCGTCGACCGCACCCAGCCGACCGAGCCGGTCGAGCCGGTCGCGTCCGGTGGCTGCACGACCAGCGCTGGCGGCGCGGCGGTCCTGCCGCTCTTGCTCGCGCTGGCCGGGCTGGCGCGTCGACGATGCCGGGGTGCCGCGCTCGCGGTGCTCGCGCTCGGTGGGTCGGCGTGCACCGAGCTTGCCTCGCCGCCGACCGCGCCGCAGTTCTGTCGGGCCCGCCCGATCGGCGACGGCGACGCGCCCGTGGTCGTGACGGCCGACGTCGTCAGTGCGACCGGCGGCGCGGTCGCCTTGGCGGACGCGCTGGCCGCCGGCACCGGCGGCTTCGTCGAGGTGTCTGGCCTGAACCTCGACGGCTGCGCGGTCGCGGTGCGCGTCGAGGTGTACGGCGCGGCGGTGGCGCCGACCGTGGCCGCCGCGTTCGTCGATCTCGACGACGACGGCCGGCAGAGCGCGGGCTTCGCACGCCGGCTGCCGCTACCCGATCTGCGGACGGCCACGTCGGTGACGGTGCTGGTGCAGGACCAGCATCGACGCTGGGCCCACATCACCGTCACGCGGCGGTGATGCCCGACGACGGGGCGTGCTACGCACCCGGGCGTGCTCTCGTGGACCGCGCACCCGGCCCGCCGGCGGCCCGATCGCCGACGCGTTCGATCAAGGTCAGTCGAACGCGCTCGTCGATCTGATGCGGCTCGATCTGCTGGTCGGCTCGGGCGGCGTGCTCAGCCACGCGCCGCGCCGCGCCCAGTCGATGCTGATGATGATCGACGCGTTCCAGGTCGAGGGCGTCACCGAGCTGGCGGTCGACTCGATCTTCATGATGCCGCACCTCGGCGTGCTCTCCACGATCCACCCGGCCGCCGCGACCGAGGTGTTCGAGAAGGACTGCCTGGTGCGGCTCGGCACCTGCGTCGCGCCGGCCGTCGAGGTCCAGGCGCTGCCCGATGACAATGGCCGCCACCTCCGCGTCACCTGGACCCGCGCCGCCGACGTCCCGGCCGACGCCGTCACCGCGATCGTCCGCCGCGCCGCGGGCGCCATCGCGCCCGATCCGGTGATCGCCGCGGGCGCCACCCTCACCGCGGGCGAGCCGCTCGGCGCGTGGACCATCGTCGCCGTCCTCGACGCCGGCGAGCGCGAGCTGATCGACGAGGTCGCGGCCGGGGTCGCCTACCACTACGCCGTGGCCGAGCTGCGCCGCGCCGCCGACGGCGCCGTGATCGACGCGTCGCCCGCGGTCGTGGTCGGCCCCCGCACCGCCGAGGCCGCGTTCCTCCACCGCCAGCGCCTCGCGATCGGTCGCTCGACCGAGATGGGCCGCCCGGTGCTGTACGTGACCGGCCTCGAGGAGATCCAGAACATCCAGACCATCGCGTCGCTGCTCATCCTCGGCCACATCGCCGAGAAGACCGCGCAGTACGACACCGAGCTGATCGTCGCCAACTACTTCCCGCTGACGATGGTCGTCGCCGAGGAGGTGGTGCGCCAGGGCTACGCCAACGCCGGCCGCCTCGACGCCCACCGCCCCGACAGCGTCCTCTCGCGGTGGTGTGCCTGGCGCTCGTCGTCGGCGGGATCGTGGTCTGGGAGCTGCGAAACCGACGGCGCGATGGTAAGCACAGTCGCTGAATGTCCTACGAGCTGCAGATCGCCTGGCGCTACCTCTATGCCGGCCACCGCGATCGCGCCCTGCTGATCGGCCTCGCCGTCTCGGCGGTGGTGGCGCTACTCGGGCTGGTGCTGGTGCTGACGATGGGCGGTGACAACCCGTACGGCGTGATCCTGCTCCTGGCCGGGCTCGGCTCGGTCGCGGTGTTCGCGCTGCTGTCGCTGCTGTCGGTGTCGAGCGCGGTCGCCGTCCTCGGCGTGGTCCTGGGGGTGGCCGCGCTGACCGTGGTCCTGTCGGTCACGACCGGCTTCGAGGATCAGTTCCGCGACAAGGTGCTGGGCGTCAACGCCCACGTGATCATCATGAAGAACTCGACGGACTTCGCCGAGTACCGCGACATCATGGAGATCGCGCGCGACGCTGACCCCGACGTCGTCGCGGTGCAGCCGTTCAACTTCGTCGAGATGCTCGCGACCACCGGCACCGGCCGGATCTCGGGCGTCGCGATCAAGGGCATCGATCCCGAGCTGGTCGGCGGCGTGCTCGATCTGCAGAAGCACATGATCGAGGGCGACGTCGCCAGCCTGAAGAAGGTCCCGGTCGGCACCGAGCTGCCCAACATCATCGTCGGCAAGGAGCTGGCGCGGAAGCTGCGCGTGAAGGTCGGTGATCCGATCACGATCGTCGTGCCGCTGTCCAACATCGACTTCGAGACCTGGCGCACCAAGGCCGCCGCGCCGCAGACGCGCCGCTTCAACGTGTCGGGCGTGTTCTACAGCGGCTTCGATGAGTACGACCGCCGCCTCATGTACACCAGCCTGGCCCAGACCCAGGTGCTGCTCGACCGCGGCGATCGGGTGCTGGGCGTCGAGCTGAAGGTGCGGGACGTCGATCGGGCCGGCGAGATCGCCGCCAAGATCCGCGCGCGCATCGGCGAGCCGCCGTTCCAGGTCCAGGACTGGTACGAGCTGAACCACAACCTGTTCAAGGCGCTCACCACGCAGAAGCTGGTGCTGCTCCTGGTGCTGACGATCATCATCGGCGTCGCGACCGTGAACATGGTGTCGGCGCTGACGATGCTGGTGACCGACAAGACCCGCGAGATCGCGATCCTCAAGTCGATGGGCTCGCCGTCGGTCGAGATCGGCGTGGTGTTCGCGGTGGTCGGCGGCGTGATCGGCGCGATCGGCACCATCGTCGGCATCGCCCTCGGGGTCGCGACCTGCGCGATCGTGCGCGGCTACGGCTACAAGCTCGATCCCAAGGTCTATCTGATCGATCGGCTGCCGATCAGCATGCGGCCCAAGGAGATCCTCCTGGTCGCGGGCATCACGATGGCGCTGGCGCTGGTGGCGACGCTGATCTCGACGTTCAAGGCCGCGAGCCTGCGACCGGTCGTCGGCCTCCGTCACGACTGACCGAGATCGGCTGCGCTACAGCTCGATGCCGGCGGCCCGGCAGGCCTGCTTCACGGCGCCGCGCAGCCGGCCGCGCTTGACGTTGCGCATCGCCGCCTTCGCGCCCGCCAGATCGTTCTGCGCGCAGAACGCCTGGGCCCGGATCGCGAACGCGCCCTGGGCGGCGGGGAACTTGTTGGTCGCGCGGCGGGTCAGCTGGATCGCCAGCTCGGGCTCGCCGCTCTGCAACGCGGCGCGGGCCTCGGCCAGCAGCTGCTTCAGCTCGGGCGCTTCGTCGTCGTCGCCGCCGCCGATGGCCTCGCCCCCGCCCGCGTCGATCGGCCGCGGCGCGGCGCGGGCATCGGTCGACGGTCGGCGCGCATCGGCGATCGCAGCGTCGGCGAGGCCGGCGTCGAGCGGCGCCTCGACCACCGCCCCGTCGAGCGCCGCCGCGGCCGCATCGACGGTCGCGACCACGACCGCGCCACCGTCGATCGCGGCGGGTGTCGTCGTCGCGGCGCCGCCACCGCCGCCACCGAGCGCCAGCACCGCGGCGACCGCGGCGCCTGCCACCGCGACCACGATCGCGCCGATCACCAGCCCGGTCCGCCGCCGCGGCGCTGGCGGCGACGCCTCGGTCACGGCGATGGCCGCGCTCGGCCGCGGCCCGACCCGCAGCGCCTCGCGGGCCTCGGTCGCGATCGCGCTGCCATGATCGCCCGAGCCGACCGTCGCGGCGAAGGCGTCCTGGGCGGTACCGCCCCCGGTCCCGGTCGCGGCGCTCGGCTTGCCCGCGATGCTGCTCGGCTTCGCCGCGCTGCTCTGCGCAACCGACGCCACCCCCGACGGCCGCGATCCCGACAGCGGGCGCCGCCCGGTCACCAGCGGCGATCCGGTCAGCGCCTCGATGAAGCCCTCGATGTCGTCCCACCGCTCGGTCGACTTCTTCGCCAGCGCGCGATCGATCGCCGCGGCGACGTGCGGCGGCGTGCCGGGCACCGCCTCGAGCAGCGACGGCGCCGGCTCGTAGACGACCTTGAAGACCACCTCGGGGATCGTCGAGCCGCCGAACGCGGGCCGGCCCGCGATCATCTCGAACACCACCGCGCCGAGCGCGAACACGTCGGTGCGGCCGTCGACCTCGTCGTGGCGGCCCATCGCCTGCTCGGGCGCCATGTACTGCGGCGTGCCCAGCAT
>JAYTAJ010001297.1:0-5431 GCA_043737575.1 Myxococcales bacterium
CCTCCTCGACGCCATCCGCGCCGCCGCGCTCACGCCGTAGCGGCGGCGAGGTCGACGCGGCGGAGCTTGGCGGACTTGAGGCGGGCGAGGAGCCGCTTGCGCGGGCTGGAGGACGGGCCGCGGTAGTGGAGGTGAGGGCCGGCGGCGACGGTGGCGAGCGGATCGATCGGCGTGAGGCCGGCGGCGGCGAGCCAGCCGGCGACCTTGTCGGTGAGCGCGGCGTCCTCGGACAGCCACACCAGCGTCTTGTGCTGGGTGAAGCGCCAGGTCGACATCGGCGCGCGCAGGTAGATCGCGACGTCGACGTGGCCGCTGGTGAGGCAGTCGTCCTCGAAGTCGTCGAGGAAGCGGACCGCGCGGCGGACGTCGCGCAGGCGCGGGGTCAGCCAGACCTCGCGGGGGCCGGGCTCGTCGAGGTGATCGGCGACGTCGAGCTCGATGTTGTCGACCACGGGCAGGCGCTCGAGCACGTCGAAGAACCGCTCGCGGGCGTCGGCGCCGGCGGCGACGGCCTCGATCACCAGCGTCGCGTCGCGCTGGCTGCGCGCGAAGCCGGGCACCACCGCGGCGCGGGCGCGCTCGCCGAGCGACGGCACGACGCCGGCGGGAAACTCGAACTGCGACAGCCCGGCGGGCGCGGGCCCCGACACCACGACGCCGCGCCCGACCGACTCGCCGAGCGGGACCTCGCCGGCCGGCAGCGGCGCCGCGGCGACCGGCCACACCCGCTTGCGGCGACCGACCCGCCCCGCCGCCGCTGCGATCGCGGCGCCGAGATGATCGCCGGGCGCCGACGCCAGCGTGACCTCGTCGCCGTCGGCGAGGGCGACGCGATACCAGCGCGGGCTCACGGCGCGGCCGTGCTCGCGGACCGCATCCGCACGACCACGATCGTCAGGTGACCGGCGATCTGGCCGCCGCGCGCGCTGCCGTCGGCGATGCTGCCGTCGGTCCCCGCCGCCTCCCAGCTGGTGAGGAGCGGCGTGCCGACCGACAGGAACAGGCCGTTGACGCTGGTCGCGCCGGCCTCGAGGCCGTCGAGCGTCGCGTTGGGATAGATCACGGTGCCGGTCGACGGCGTCACCGCCACGCCGGCCACCGGATGGTTGTCGGCGTCGACGACCAGGCCGAGCACCAGCCCCTCGGTCGGAAAGCTGCCCTGGAGCAGCGTCAGCTTCTCGAGCTGCTGGCGCTCGACGCGAAAGCCGATCATCGGCAGCACCGCGGCCGGCAGCACCACCGAGTCCTGGCAGGTCGCGACCGCGGTCGTCAGCTCCTCGCCCTGCAGCACGTGCAGGCACCGCAGGCCGTCGATCGGGCCCGGCACGCTCTTGCGCCACCGCAGCTCGCCGTCGTCGGTCGGCACCAGATCGGTCAGCTCCGACAGCGGCAGCCGCCACACCCCGTCGTCGCTCTGGATCGGCCGGCCGAACCGGACGTCGAGGTTCATGGCCTCGATGGTGTTGACCGATCGCCACGACCCTGGCACCAGCACCGCGGCGTCGACGGTAATCTGGCGGTTGCGACACTGATCGGTGTCGAGCTGATCGTAGTCGGGGCAGCCGAGCCGGAGCTGCGCGACCTCGCTCTTGCCGACCCGGAAGTAGATCTCGCCGCCGACCGCGGGCGTCGGCGCGTCGAGGAGCGGCAGGCCCTGCTCGTCGAACTCGGGCGCGAGCGGACACGCGGGGGGCCGCTCGGGATGCAGCGGATCGATCAGCTGATCGACCGACCACACCTGCAGCTGGATCCGCACCATCTGGTTCGGGATCTCGATGCCCGGCGGGATCTGCAGCCCGCCGAGGCCGCACAGATCGCCGCCGGCCGGCAGCGGGAAGCACTCGTTGAAGAACACCCGCGAGTCGTCGGCGTCGTCGACGATCCGCAGCCGCACCAGCGCGTCGCAGCTGACCGGGATCGCGGTGCACGAGAAGCCCTCGGTCTGGTGCTGCGGACAGATCTGGCGGCCGAGCGTGTCGCTCCAGGTGATGTGGAGCGCGAACTGATCGGGGTTGCCGCAGCCCGCGAACGCGACCGCCGCGACCGCGAGGATCGCGAGGCCGCGCATCAGTCGACCTCGATCATCGGCATCAGCGCGCTCGAGCCGGGATCGCGCATGACCAGCGCCGCGACCACCGCGACGACGATCGCGCCCGCGCCGACGCCGAAGCCGATCTTGGCATAGCGCCGCTCGTACCACCGCAGCACGGGCGGGTCCGGGAAGGTGGGATCGGGATCGCGCTCGCCGCCGGGCGGCGGCACCAGCTTCGGGACCGGCCGCAACGGCCGCAGCACCGCGGCGAGATCGTCGCCGACCGGTCGCGCCGGACCGAGGCCGCCGCGCGCGGTGTAGAGCCGGCTCGCGACCTGACCGCCGAGGTCGAACAGGATCACCGCGTCGGTCGCGCCGCCGAGCTCGAGCAAGGTCGTGATCGCGTCGGTGCGCTGGACGTCGGTGGTGGCGGCCACCAGCCGATCGCGGGCGCGGGCGACGCGGACGTCGAGCGGCGCGACCACCGAGATCAGATCGACGCGCACGGTCTGCCCGGCCGCGGCCTCGATCCGCCGGCCGGCGCCGCGGATCAGCTCGCCGCGCGCGCTGACGATGTGGGGCCCAGGCGCGACCTGGGTCGAGATCGGCTCGGCGCCGATCACCACGCCGTCGACCAGGATCTCGGTGGCGCCCGGGGCGCCGATCAGCAGCACGCCGGTCGCGGTCGGCGCGATCGCCGCGGCCTCGAAGGCGGCGATCACCTCGGGCACGTAGCGCGCGGGATCGAGGGTGCGGCCCGGCGTCAGCCGATGCACCAGCGCGAAGGTCGGCGCCGCCGCCGCGAGGTCGACGTCGCCCGCGATCGCCATCGCCTCGACGAACGCCAGATCGGCGAGCAGCTCGCGGCCGGCCGGCCGATCGGCGTCGCTGGCCGCGCCGTCCTGGGCCGCCCGCGCCAAGGTCGCGGCCTCGCGGTGCGCGAACCGCGCGAGGCGATCGCGCGCCACGCCGAGGGTGCCGCCCGCGGTGGTCCGCGCCGCGTCGTCGCTCGGCGTCGGCGCCGCCAGCGCCTCGATCACGCCCGCCGAGGCCGGCCGCAGCGCCGGATCCAGTGACAGCGCCCGGGTCAGCCGCTCCGCGATCGCCGCCCCCGCCCCGCCGGTCGCGTCGACGACCAGCACCGGACGCTCGTCGGCCCAGGCGAGCCCGGGCCCCAGGACCGTCGTCCCCACGAGAGCGAGCTGGAAGGCCAGCGCCAGCCGGGCGGGCATGGCGCATACTATAGGCCATCCGCATCACTTCCACGCCGTAATGTCCGACGTCCCCGAGAAGAGCCTGCAGCGCTACGACGTGCTCGATCGCATCGCGGTCGGTGGTATGGCGGAGGTGTTCCTGGCCAAGGCCTACGGCGCCCACGGCTTCGAGAAGACCCTCGCGATCAAGCGCATCCTCCCCGAGCTGGCGCGCGATCCCGAGTTCGAGGATCGCTTCATCGCCGAGGCCAAGGTCGCGGTCCAGCTGTCGCACACCAACGTCGTCCAGGTCTTCGACTTCGGACGCTTCGCCGGCTCGCTGTTCATCGCGATGGAGTTCGTCGACGGGCTCGATCTCGCCGCGCTGCTGCGGCGGCTGAAGGATCGCGGCACCAAGATCCCGATGGCGGCGGCGTTCCAGATCGCGATCGAGCTGTCGCGCGGCCTCGACTTCGCGCACCAGCACGGCGTCGTCCACCGCGACGTGTCGCCGTCGAACATCCTGTTGTCGCGCGCCGGCGAGGTGAAGATCGCCGACTTCGGCATCGCGGTCGCGGCCCAGCCCGGGCGTGGCGTGTCCGGCAATCGCAAGAAGGTGATGGGCAAGTGGCGCTACATGTCGCCCGAGCAGTCGCGCGGTGAGGCGGTCGACACCCGCAGCGATCTGTTCTCGGCCGCGGCGGTGATGTACGAGCTGTTCACCAGCGAGAAGCTGTTCCCCGGCGACGAGGCCGAGGACATCATCCACAACATCCAGAACATGCAGCTGCCGAAGCCGTCGCAGGTGCGCAAGGGCATCCCGGCGCGGCTCGACGACATCCTGCACCAGGCGCTGGCGCGCTTGCCCGAGCACCGCCCGAACCGCCCCGCGGTGATGCTGCGGTCGCTGACCGAGTTGACCTACGAGTCGAGCATCGTCGCCACCGCGCTCGACGTCGCCGAGGTGGTGTCCGAAGCGCTCGACACCGCGACCCCGACCGGCAAGCGGCTCGACGCGATCATCCGCGCTCAGCTCGCCAACATCGCCGCCGAGCCGTCGCAGATCCGCCGCACCGCGCGCGGCGACGCCGAGCGCATCACCGCCAGCAGCGTCGGCGCGCGGCCCGATCCCGATCGCAAGACCGCGGTGACCGTGGTGCGGCGCAGCCGGCGCGCGACCGGCGAGGCCACCGCCGAGCACGATCCGATCGACGACTCGGTGCCGGTCCTGCTCAGCACCATCGGCAGCGACGGCCTGACCCGCCTCGAGCTCGACGAGACCACCCTCGGCATCGCGCCGTGGAAGCCGCCCGCCGAGCCGGCGCCGCTGGCGATCGCGATCGCGTCGAGCGCGCCCGGCCTGATGCCCGCGCCCAGCGCCAGCCTCACCGCCGGCCTGCCGGTGCAGCGGCCGCGCGATCGGCGCGTGGTCGCGGGCGGCGCGGTGCTGATCGTCGCGCTCGGCGCCCTCGCGGTGGTGAAGCTGCGCGGCGATCCGTCGCGAGCCCCGGTCGCGGGGGTGCCGATCGACGCCGCGCCGCCGCCGCCACCAGCGCCGATCATCCGCCCCGCGGTGCTGGTGATCGAGAGCGTGCCGCCGGGCGCGACCGGGACGATCGGCGATCGACCGATCGGCCCGACCCCGATGACGCTCGAGGTCCCGGCCGGCGAGGCGCTGGCGCTGCGCCTCGAGCTGGCCGGCTATCGGCCGTACCTCGACGATCACGTCCTGATCGAGGCCGGCCAGACGCTGCAGCTCCGCACCGTCATGGTCCCCGCCGGAGCCGGCCTGATCGTCACCACCGATCCGCCCGGCGCCGAGGTGACGATCGACGGCGTCCGCGCCGGCCTGACCCCGCTCACCCTCGACGATCTGCAGCCGCACACCGCGCGCATCGGCCTGTCGCGCACCGGCTATCTGCCGGCCACCGCGACCGTGGTGTTGAAGGCCAGCGGTCAGGCCAAGGTCGCGCGCACGCTGCGTCCGGCGCCGACCCCGACCGGGACGATCGCGCTGCAGGTCACCGACGGCTGGGGCGAGGTCTACCTCGGCGGCAAGAAGGTCGGCCAGGCGCCGTCGGGGGCGCTGCGGCTGCCGCTCGGCAAGCACCGCCTGAAGGTCGTCAACCCGCCGACCGGGCGCACCGTGCAGATCGACGTCGAGGTCGTCGCCGACGAGACGCCGTACTACCAGGTGAAGTTTCCC
>JAYTAJ010001298.1:0-2349 GCA_043737575.1 Myxococcales bacterium
CGCCTCGCTTGTACCACCTCCGCGACGGCCGGCGGCGGAGTCTTCAAACCTAGGCGCGGGCGACCGGCTTGTCGCCGGGCTTCACGCCGAGCCCGCGACCGGCGCGCTCAGCGCGCTGGTCGGCCGCGCGGACGAACTCGACGAACAGTGGGTGCGGATCGAGCGGACGCGACTTGAACTCGGGGTGGAACTGGCAGGCCACGAAGTACGGGTGCAGCGGCAGCTCGATCATCTCGACCAGGCGGCCGTCGGGCGACAGGCCGGACAGCACCATGCCGGAGCGCTCGAGGTGCTCGCGGTAGGTGTTGTTGACCTCCCAGCGGTGGCGGTGGCGCTCCGAGATGTCGAGCTGGCCGTAGGCCTCGGCGGCCTTGGTGCCCGCCTTGAGGGTGCACGGGTAGGCGCCCAGGCGCATGGTCGCGCCCTTGTCGGTGACGCCGCGCTGGTCGGGCATCAGGTCGACCACGGCGTGCGGGGTCTGCGGATCGACCTCGCTGGAGTTGGCGCGATCGAGGTTGCACACGTGGCGGGCGAACTCGACCACCGCCATCTGCAGCCCGAAGCAGATGCCGAAGAACGGCACCCGCTGCTCGCGGGCCAGCTTGACCGCGGCGATCTTGCCCTCGGTGCCGCGGGCGCCGAAGCCGGGCGCCACCAGGATGCCGTCGACGTCGGCGAGGAGGGCCGCGGTGCCCTGCTGCTCGATCAGCTCGCTGTCGATGTGGCGGATCTCGACCCGGGTGTCGTTGGCGATGCCGCCGTGGAGCAGGGCCTCGTTGAGGCTCTTGTAGCTCTCGACGAGCTGGACGTACTTGCCGACGAAGCCGACCACGACCTTGCGCTTGGGCTGGGTGACCTTCTCGATGATGGTCTCCCACTGCGACAGGCGGGCGCCGCGCGACCAGATGTTCAGCAGCTGGCCGAGCTTGTCGTCGAGGCCCTGCTCGGCGAGGACGACCGGCAGGCGGTAGACGGTGTCGACGTCGATCGACTGGAACACCGCGTCCTGGGCGAGGCTGCAGAACATCGCTGTCTTCTTGATCAGCTCGGCCTCGAGCGGCTTCTCGCAGCGGCAGATCAGCACGTCGGCCTGGATGCCGATCTCGCGCAGCTTCTGCACCGAGTGCTGGGTCGGCTTGGTCTTGAACTCGCCCGCGGCGCCGAGGTACGGCACCAGCGTCAGGTGGACCGACACCGAGTGGTCGCGCCCGAGCTCGACGCGGAGCTGGCGCACCGCTTCCAGGAACGGCAGCGACTCGATATCGCCGACGGTGCCGCCGACCTCGACGATCAGGAGGTCGAGGCCCTCGGCGCACGCCAGAATACGCGCCTTGATCTCGTCGGTGATGTGGGGGATGACCTGGACCGTCGAGCCGAGGTACTCGCCGCGGCGCTCCTTGCCGATCACCGTCGAGTAGACCTGGCCGGTCGTGATGTTGTTGAGCTTCGACATCGTGGCCGACACGAAGCGCTCGTAGTGGCCGAGGTCGAGGTCGGTCTCGGCGCCGTCGTCGGTGACGTAGACCTCGCCGTGCTGCATCGGGTTCATCGTGCCCGGGTCCACGTTGATGTACGGGTCGAGCTTCATGTTCGCGACCTTGAGGCCGCGGTTCTCCATCAGCGCGCCGATCGACGCCGACACCATCCCCTTGCCGAGCGATGACACCACGCCACCAGTGACGAACACGAACTTGGTTGGGTTGGCCATCGCGCGGCCGTTCTACCCAGCCGGCTGGCGCTTGGCAATCACCGCCGCGCCCTCGACGAAGTTTTCTCAGCCGCGCCAGCCGCGCGGGCCGGTGCGCCAGGCGGAGACGCCAGCGGGCGCCGCCGCGGTGGCAGTCGTCGCGAGGGGCGTGCGCTTGGCGGTGGCGTCGAGGGCGGCGGCGATCATCGCGGCCTCGAGCGCGGGGCCATCGGCGCGGGGCGTCAGCGCGGCGTGCTCGCGGCCGATGAAGCCGGTGTCGTAGCGGCCGGCGATCACGTCGGGGTGACGCAGCGCGAGGCGGTGGAACGCGAGGTTGGTCTCGATGCCGCGCACCTGGTACTCGTCGAGCGCGCGGCGCATGCGCGCGACCGCGGCGGCGCGATCGTCGCCCCACACCGCGAGCTTGGAGATCATCGGATCGTAGTGGACCGGGATCTCGAAGCCCTCGTAGCAGCCGGCGTCGTTGCGCACGTAGGGGCCGTCGGGCACGCGCAGGTGGGTGATGCGGCCGGGCGACGGCAGGAACTTCACCGGATCCTCGGCGTAGATGCGGCACTCGATGGCGTGACCGCGGCGGCGGCCGTCGAGCTCGTCCTGGGTCATGGGAAGGCGGCGGCCCTCGGCGACCGCGAGCTGCCACG
>JAYTAJ010001299.1:0-2349 GCA_043737575.1 Myxococcales bacterium
GCCGGCGCGACCTGGACCTTCGTCGGCGACGCCAACGCGCCCGAGCTCGCGACCCTGCAATCGAGCGACGCCGACGACTGCCCGGGCGGCAGCTGCACCGGCTTCCTGATCAGCGAGGTGCCGTCGCTGGTGCTCGACCCGACCGATCCCGACCCGCGCACGCGCTGGAAGCTGTTCGCGCATCGCTACCTGGTCGAGGTCGACAACACGCTGCACTACCGCCTCGGCACGATCACGGTGCAGACCGCGCCCGAGGCGCACGGGCCGTGGACCGCGCCCGCCAAGCTGTTCGGCCTGCCGTCGCCGAGCCCGTACACGACGCAGGGCGCGCGCTACGACGCGACCACGTTCCCGGCGATGGCCGACTGCCTCGCGCTCACCGAGCCGTCGGCGATGTGGCTGCCCGATCAGCTCGAGCTGGCGATGGGCTGCGTCTACTTCGACGGCGCGACGCCGCGGATCCGCATCGTGCTCGTGCGCAGCACCGATCACGGCCACTCGTGGATCGACGTCGCGCGTCTGCTCGAGCCCGGCGACACCGACTGCCTGCCTGGCACTACGCCGGGAGCGTCGGTGAACGCGCCCAACCTGTTCGTCGGCCCCGACGGCGAGGTCTACCTCGCGGCGACGTCGTCGGACGACGCCGGCTACCACGGCTGCTTGATCCTGCGCGTCGACGATCTCGGGCTCGGCCGGATCGAGCGCGATCCGTCGGGCGCGGTGGTGCCGCTGCGCGCGATCGTCGCCGACACCGGGCAGTTCAGCGGCGCCTGCACCTGGAGCGCGGGCGGCGGCGGCTACCAGGTCGACGTCGGCTTCCTCGCGACGCCGACGCCGTTCCGGATCTTCCGCGCGGGCGCCGCGCTGTGATTCACCGCGCCGGCGCGTCGCCCGGCGCGCCGTAGAAGCGGTGGACCTCGGCGTAGAGCGCGGGCGCCTTGGCGCGCAAGATCGCGGGCCGCTCGAAGTAGACCTCGGTCACGACCGCGAAGAACTCGGCCTCGTTGGTCGCGCCGTACTCGCGCAGCACGCGGCGCAGCTTGCGATCGCCGGCGCGCAGCCGCGAGAAGTAGGTCTGCATCACCGCCGCCCACGGCCGGTAGTGATCGCGGGCCCGCAGCTCGGGCGTGCCGTCGAAGCCGCCGTCGCGGGCGTCGAGGACGTGCGCGAACTCGTGGGTCGCGGTGTCGTGACCATCGCGGTCGTTGCGCAGCCCGCCGACCACCGCGTCCCACGCCAGCACCACCACGCCGACGCGGCCATGGGCCTCGCCGAGCACCGCGCCGTCGCGGTCGGGATGGCGATACGCGCCCGGGTACACGACGATCTCGGTCACCGCGTCGTAGCGGTCGACGTCGAGGTGCAGCACCACCCGCGCCGCCGCCGCGACGATCGTGGCGCGGACCTCGTCGTCGATCACCATGCCGCCCGCGGCGATGAAGTGCTTCTCGTCGAGCAGCACCTGCATGTCGCCGTGCAGCTTGGCCCGCTCGGCCGCCGTCAGCCGCGCCACGAACGGCGCGTTGCGCTCGAGGATCGCCGCCCAGCTCGCGGGCACCGCCGCGCCGCGCACCCCGCGCCGTCGCCGTCGTCGGAACCAGCTGAACATCGCGGCCACGGTAGCAGACGCGCGATCGTCGCACCGAGGTCGGGGCTCATCGATCGCCGCGAGGCGCCAGGGTAGGATGGCGCGATGCCAGGTCAGTGCCCGCGCCGGCCCATCGCGAGACGTGCAATGGTCGCCGTCGCGGTCGCCGCGCTGTCGGCGTGCTTCCGTCCGACGTACGACGAGCCAGCCTGCGGACCGAACGCGGCGTGTCCCGCAGGCCTCAGGTGCGACCGCGACAACATCTGTCGCGGCGAGCTCGCGAGCGACGCCGCACCCGACGGCGACCTCGTCGATGGCGACGACGGCGACGCCACGTCGGAGGTCGACGCGGCCGGCAGCGACGGCTCCGCGACCGATGCGCCGCCGGGCGTCGAGGACATCGTGCACGTGCGGGCGATCGACGAGGTGATCGGGACCGGCGACCTCACCATCGCCACCGCGGTGACCATCACGACGTCGGGCACGCCTGCCTCGAACCTCACGCTGCCGACCGGGGTCTCGCTCGCCGTGGTGCCGCAGGATGGCGGCGGCAGCGACCTCGTCGTCTTGCGCGTGCGCACGTTGAGCATCAGCGGCCCCGGAAGCCTGCGCGCGACCGGCACGCGACCACTCGTGATCCTCGCCGAAACCGCGACGATCGGAGGCTGGGTCGACGTCGCGGCGAGCGGCGCGACGCCGGGTGCGGGTGCGGCCGTCAGTGGCGGTGGGGTCGGCGGCAACGGCACCCACGAGGGCAACTT
>JAYTAJ010001300.1:0-5422 GCA_043737575.1 Myxococcales bacterium
CGACGGCGACGAGCGGCGGCGGTGGCGGCGGTGGCGGCGGTGGCGGCGGTGGCGGCGCGGCGGCAGCGGCGGTGGCGAGCGGTGGCGGCGGCAGCAGCAGCGGCAGTGGTGGCGGCAGTGGCGGTAGCGCCGCCGCGGGCGGCAGCAAGAAGCGCTACACGCGCGACGGCGCGACGCTCGGCGGCTACGACACCGACCACATTCCAGACCCGTCGTCGGGCGAAGAAGACGACGTCGAGCTGCGCACCAAGGCGGGCGCCACCCAGAACGTCCGGGTCAACACGCCGCGCTCGGCGGGGCTGCGCATGGCGCAGAGCATCCGCGCGTACCGCAAGATCCCGGGCCTCGTGCGCAAGGCGAAGGCGCAGAAGACCGACGCGGCGCGCGACGCGGCGGTGATGACGCGCATGGGCAGCAGCATGTTCCTGCTGACGCCCAATCCGTCGCGCAAGGACGGCGCGGTCGGCCCGCTCGAGCTCGGCCCGGGCCGCGATCACGTCTTGCGCAAGGGCAACGTCAAGCCGAACACCGAGATGGCGACCGCGCTCGACAAACACGCCACGCGACTCAAGCGATCCGCCGCCGAGCTGACCGCGTGCCTGATCCTCCTCCGCCAGAACGCGCAGGCGACGCTCGCCGACATGCCACACGCGATCGATGCCGCGTGCCTCCACGATCTGCGCGAGCTGGCGCTGATCTGGCTGTTCGACGAGGCCCGCGCGTCTCGCGCGCGCGCGCTGATCGAGAGCCAGGCGCTCGGCACGGGGACGTTCGCTGCACGGATCGGCGCGAAGCCGAAATACGTCGGCGCGCCGCTCGGCGGCAGCGCGGCGCTGCAGACGTTCACCAAGGACGACAAGGCGAAGAACCCCGCGGCGGCGGCCGTCGACGATGACGCGGATGCGCGCGACGGCGACGAGCTCGAGGGAGACGACGATGCGGATGCGGCCGCGGGCGGTAGCAGCGGCAGCGGCGGCGGCAAGTACGACGACGACCATGACGATGACGATGATGCGGATGCAGGTGCGGCTGCGGCCGCGGGCGGTGGCAGCGGCAGCGGCAAGTACGTCGCCGACGACGACGATGATGATGCGGATGCAGGTGCGACTGCGGCCGCGGGTGGGGGCAGCGGCAGCGGCGGCGGCAAGTACGTCGCCGACGACGAGGACGACGATGGCGGTGCCGGCGACGCCAAGGCGGGCGGCTGGTCCGACGACGACGCGGACGCCGCCAAGGCGGGCGGCTGGTCCGACGACGACGCGGACGCCGCCAAGGCAGCCGACGGCGGCTGGTCCGACGACGACGACGGCGGCGCCGCCGCCGCGAAGGCGGCCGGAGGCGGGGCAGCCGCCGCGGCCGCGAAGAACGGCGACTTCGAGGTGCGCGCCGTCGACGTGGAGGGCGTCAAGTACCGCTTCGATCCGGACGAGACCGCGTGCGATGGCGACTGCTTCTTCAATTCGCTGATCTGCCTCGGCCTCGACGGCGGACGCACCGTCGCCCAGCTGCGCCAGCTGACCCGCGACGCCGGCGGCAGCGCCGCGATCACCACCGCGAACACCTGGGCGACGATCGACGACATCCGGGCGCTGGCGGTCCGGCTCGGGATCCGGTTCGTCCTCCCCACGCTCACGATGGGCAACCGCGGCGTCCACCAGATCACCCGCGCTGGCAACGCGGGCACGATCTATCACCTCGCGCAGGTCTTCGGCGGCCACTTCGTGCCGATGCGCCGAGTCTAGCGCCGCGATGCTACGGTGCGCGCATGATCGTGCCGTCGCCGTTTCCGATCCCGCCGCGGCCCGAGCTGCCGCCCGAGCGCGTCGCGACCGCGCAGTTCGCGCTGCGGTACGAGGACATCGCGCAGGACGGACGGATGACCGCGATCGCGCTGCCGCCTGCGATGGGCTGGACGGTGTGGAACCAGCTGCTCGATCAGCACCCGGCCGAACGCGCGCTGGCGGCGCGCGGCATCGTACCGATCTTGTCGCGGCTGACGATCGTCGGCAGCGACGCCGCGGTGCGTGTCGACAAGCCGGCGACCGCGACCGGTGGCTATCAGCTCGCGCGCAAGGACGTCGACGGCGCGGTCGCCAAGCTGTTCCTCAACATGTGGGTCGAGGTCGCGGGCGCGGCGGGCCGGCTGGTGCCGCCGCAGGGCACGGGCGAGTCGGTGGTCGCGGGCTGGGTCTTCGCCGAGCACACCTTCACGCGGCTGTTCGCGGCGGCGGGCCAGCGCAAGGTCACGTCGTTGGACGTGCCGGGGCTGCCGTCGGTGCCGAGGGCGATCTACGACGGGCCCGCCGCGACGACCGCGATGGAGCTGCCCGCGGGCGCGATCGCGATCGACGACGACTATCGTGACGACGCGGCGGTGACCGCGTTCGGCCTCGACCACACCGACTCCAACCAGCACGTCAACTCGCTGGTGTATCCGCGGCTGTTCGCCGAGGCGGCGCTGCGACGCCTCGCCGAGCTGGATCGCGGGCGCAAGCTCCTGGTGCGCGCGCTCGACATCGCGTACCGCAAGCCGAGCTTCGCCGGCGATCGCGTGCGCATCCGCACCCGGCTGTTCACCCTCGGCGATCGGGTCGGCGCCGCGGGCTTCGTCGCCGACGTCGACGATCCCGACGCGCGCCCGCGCTGCTGCGCCCGGCTGATGCTCGGCTGATGTGGCAGGTGTGGATCGATCGCGGCGGGACGTTCACCGACGCGATCGCGCACGATCCGGCCAGCGGCACGCTGCGCACCGCGAAGTTGCCGTCGGATGCGACGTCGATCGTCGCCGCGGTGCGGGCGCTGTTCGCCGACGACGGCGCGGTGCCGCCGATCGAGCTGCGGATCGGCACGACGCTGGCGACCAACGCGCTGCTCGAGCGGCGCGGCGCCCGCACCGCGCTGGCGATCACGCGCGGCTTCGGCGATCTGCTGGTGATCGGCGATCAGACCCGGCCGTCGCTGTTCGCCCTCGACATCGTCCGGCCGGCGCCGCTGACCGAGCGCGTGCTCGAGGTCGCGGCCCGCGCCGACGCCGCCGGTCGCACCCTGGCCGAGGACGACCCCGACGAGCTGTTCGTCCGGTTTTCGGACCTCGCGGCCGACGGTATCACCAGCCTCGCGGTGGTGGTGATGAACGGCCACGCCGCGCCCGCGCTCGAGGACGCGATCGCGGCGACCGCGCGCCGCGCCGGGCTCGCCCACGTCACGACGTCCCACGAGGTCGGCGTCACCGCGGGGCTCCTGGCCCGCGCCGAGACCGCGGTGGTCGACGCCTACCTGACGCCGATCATCGCGGCCGAGCTGGCGGCGCTGGCCGACGCGCTGCCGAGCGCGCGCATCGCGATCATGACGTCGGCGGGTGGGCTGGTCGACGCCCGCGACGTCCGCGGCCGCGATGTCGTGGTGTCGGGCCCAGCGGGCGGCGCGATCGCGACCGCGGCCAGCGCCAGCGCCGCCGGGGCGCGGCTGGCGATCGGCTTCGACATGGGCGGCACCTCGACCGACGTCACCGCGATCGTCGACGAGCTGGCGGTCGAGCCGGCGCTGGTGGTCGGCGGCCTGCGGGTCCGCGCGCCCGCGATCGCGATCCACACCGTCGCCGCGGGCGGCGGATCGATCGCGCGTCACGACGGCCTGGCGCTGGCGGTCGGCCCCGCCAGCGCGGGCGCGATCCCCGGACCGATCTGCTACGGCCGCGGCGGTCGCGAGGTCACGGTCACCGACGTCGATCTCCAGCTCGGTCGGCTCGCCGACGATCACTTCCCGTGGCCGCTCGATCGCGCGGGCGCCGAGGCCGGGCTCGCGACGATCGGCCGCGCCCTCGGCGGCGACGCGACGCGCGCCGCGATCGGCCTGTACGCGATCGCCAACGCGCGCATGGCCGAGGCGGTGCGGGCGATGACGATCGAGCGCGGCCGCGACGCCCGCGACTTCACGCTGATCGGCTTCGGCGGCGCCGCCGGCATGCACGTGTGTCCGGTCGCCGAGGCGCTCGGCATCACCGCGATCCGGGTGCCGCCCCACGCTGGCCTGCGCTCGGCCTGGGGCATCGGCCACGCGGCGCGGACCTGGCGCGGCTCGATCGACGGCGCGGGCGCCGCACTCACCGCCGACGCGATCGATCGGATCGCGCGCGCCCTCGACGCGATCGCGACGCGCGGGGCCGCCACCCTCGGCGCCGATCCGACGATCACCGCGCGTCGCACCGCCGAGCTGCGCTACCGCGGCAGCGACACCGCGCTGACCGTGGCGGTCGCCGAGGTCGCGACGATGACCGCGGCGGCGGCGACCGCCCACCGCGATCGCTTCGGCTTCGCGCCCGACGCACCGCTCGAGCTGATCGCCGCCCACGTCGAGCTCGCGGCGCCGACCGCGCCCGCGACGATCGCGCCGCGCCCGACCGGCCCGCGGCCGCCGCCGCACCGCACCACCCGGCTGTGGTCGGGCGATCGCTGGTGCGACGCGCCGGTGTGGTCGAGCCTCGCGCTGCCCGCGGGCGTCACGATCGACGGGCCCGCGGTGCTGCCCGATCCCCACGCGACCCTGGTCGTCGACGACGGCTGGCGCGCCACCGTCCTGCCCGACGGCACGATCGCCCTCGCCGCGATCCCCGCAGCCGCCGCGCCGCCGCGTCGCCGCGCCGCGATCACCACCGCCGATCCGGTGCTGCTCGAGATCCACGGCCACCGCTTCATGGCGATCGCCGAGCAGATGGGCGCGATGCTCGAGCGCACCGCAGTGTCGGTCAACATCCGTGAGCGCCGCGACTTCTCGTGCGCGATCTTCGACGCTGGCGGCGGCCTGGTCGCCAACGCGCCGCACGTCCCGGTGCACCTCGGCGCGATGGGCGAGACCGTGCGCGCGCTGCTCGCCGCGCATCCGCACCCGCCGCGCGGCACGTCGTACGCGTGCAACGATCCCGCGGCCGGCGGCTCGCACCTGCCCGACATCACCGTCGTCACGCCGATCCACGGCGACGACGGCGCGGTCGCGTACGTCGTCGCCAACCGCGGCCACCACGCCGACGTCGGCGGCCTCACCCCCGGCTCGATGCCGCCCGACTCGACGACGCTCGCCGACGAAGGCGTGGTGTTCCGCCATCTGCCCATCGTCGCCAACGGCGTCTTCGCCGAGGCCGCGGTCGTCGCCGTGCTCACCGCGGGTCCGCATCCCGCGCGCATGCCGCGCGACAACGTCGCCGATCTGCGCGCCCAGCTCGCCGCCAACCTGACCGGGGCGCGGCTCCTGGCCGACGCGATCGCCGCGGCGCCGCCGGGCGAGATCGTCGCGTACCTCGGCCACGTCCAGGATCACGCCGCCGCGCTGTGCGGCCGCGCCATCGCCGCGCTCGCGCCCGGCCACTACCACTTCGCCGACGCGCTCGACGACGGCGCCAGGATCGTCGTCACCGCCACCGTCGGCG
>JAYTAJ010001301.1:0-2346 GCA_043737575.1 Myxococcales bacterium
ACCGCGCGGACCAGGGTCGCCTCGGCGTCGTCGCGGCACGACGCGATGTGGACCCGGGACGATTCGGTCACGGCCGCAGCATAGCCGCGATCAGAACGCGACGGCGGCGCCGAGCCCCGTCACCAGCGCGGCGTCGGTGTCCTTGCCGATGAAGCCGGTCGCGCGCACGCCGAGGTCGATCACGCCGTGGCGGCCCTTGATGAGCTCGAGGCCGGCCTCGGCCTGCACGACGAAGCGCGACGCGTCGAGGTAGGCGTAGCCAGCGCGAACGCCGAGGTACGGGTTGCCGTACCGACGCTGGCCGCGGCCGAGGAAGTCGGAGTACCCGGCGCCGCCGATCGTCGCGATCGCGGCGCGGGTCGGCGCGTCGCCCGGACCGGCGCGCTCGGCGGAGAAGACGTCGAGCTCGACGGAGAACGCGCGCAGGAACGAGTACGCGACCAGGCCGACGCCGAGGCGGGTGCGCGGCCGGCCGCCGGGATCGAGCAGGGTCAGCATCGCGAACCGCGCGCCGGGGTAGACCTTGGCGGCGGTGGCGTCGAGGCGCACCGCGCCGTCGCGGCGGCTGAAGGTCACCGCGATCGTCGCCTGGCCGACGCGATCGCGCAGGTAGCGCTGCTCGCCTTCGAGGGCCTCGAGCTCGCCGCGCAGCCGCGTCATCTCGTTCTCGATCGCGAGCACGTCGGCCATCGTCGCGCCGCCGCGGTCGAGGATCGCCTCGAGGCGGCCGAGCGCGGTCCGCTTGTTGGCGATCGCGAGATCGCGATCGAACAGCGTGCGCGACACGTCGGTCGCGGTGAGGTGCTTGGCGAGGATGGTGCCCTGGCCGCCGAGCCACGCCAGGATCGCCTGGACCTTGTCGGGCGCGACCCGCAGCGTCACCTCGGCCCGCCACGCCGCGGCGCCGCCATCGAGGCGCTCGTCGACGATCCGTCCGCCGCCGGCCTCGACCTCGGTGCGCAGCGCGGCCGCCGCGACGCCGACCTCCTTCACCTCGACCGCGATCGTGCCCTCGACGACGATCGCCTCGCGCGGCGCCTCGGCCGCCACCGGATCCGCCTGCGCCACCGCCTGCGCCCCCACCGCCATCGGCCCTCGCATCCGAGCCGCCGCACACGCACTCAACCCGACCATCGCGACCAGCGCGAGCTGTACGACTTTCATGCGCGCAACAACGCCGCCCTTCGTCCCGCCTTACAGGATCAAGGGACGAGCTTATAGCCCATTCCATACACGGTCAGGATATGGCGTGGGCTCTTCTGATCTTCTTCGAGCTTGCGCCGCAGCTTGACGATGAAGTTGTCGACGGTGCGGTTGGTCGACGCCGCCGACACGCCCCACACCTTGTCGAGCAGCTCCTCGCGCGACACCGCCTCGTCGGCGCGCTCGCGCAAGAGCTTCAGCACCTCGAGCTCGTAGAACGTGAGCCGCTTGCTCTGGCGGCCGCGGGTCAGCGTGTGCTTGCGGGCGTTGACCGTCCACGGGCCGATCGCGAACGACTCGTCGGTCGCGGCGAGTCGGGTCTGGCGGCGGAAGATCGCGTTGATGCGCGCGAGCAACTCGGCGACCGAGAACGGCTTGGTGACGTAGTCGTCGGCGCCGGCCTCGAGGCCGCGGACCTTGTCGGCCTCCTGGGCCTTCGCGGTCAGGATGATGATCGGCACCACCGGATCGCGGGCCCGCAGCGCCTCGCACACCCGGTAGCCGTTGTCGTCGGGCAGCATCAGATCGAGCAGCACCAGATCCGGCGACCAGTCGGCCGCGGCGATCAGGCCGTCGGCGCCCGTGCCGCGGGCGTCGACGGTGAAGCCCTCGAACACCAGCGCGTCGCGCAGCCCGCGGACGATGTCGGGCTCGTCCTCGACGATCAAGATGCGCTTGCCAGCGTCGGTCACCGCCCCGAGTGTTACCACGACTGCGCCGGACCCGGTCACGCCGCCGCGGCGATGGCCGGGATCGTGATCGTGAAGATCGCGCCACCGTCGGCCGCGGTCGCCACCGCGACCTTGCCGCGGTGGGCCTTGGCGATGTGCTCGACCAGCGCCAGGCCGATGCCCGAGCCGCGGATCGGCCGCAGCCGGACCGCGCGGGCCCGGTAGAACCGCTCGAAGATGCGGTCGTGCTCGGCGCGATCGACGCCGGGGCCGAAATCGCGCACGACGATCGTCAGGTGGGGACCGCTCGCCGCCACCGCGATCTCGATGCGCTTGCCGTCGGCGGCGTACTTGATCGCGTTGTCGATCAGGTTCAGCACCGCGAGGGTCAGCGCGTTCTGATCGATCCGCGCCAGCGGCAGCTCGGCCGCGATCTCGAGCCCGACCGTCATGTGGGCGTTGGCGAGGCGGT
>JAYTAJ010001302.1:0-5420 GCA_043737575.1 Myxococcales bacterium
TCGCCCGCCGCGATCGCGATGCGGTACGCGACGACGCCCAGATCGGCGTGATCGTCGGCGCCCGGCAGCTCGCGCAGCCGCGCGTAGGCCTTCGCCGCGGCGCCGCGCTGGCCCGCCTCCCACGCCGCGTCGGCCAGCCGCCACGACGCCGCGCGCGCGAACCGCGAGTCCTTGATCGCCGCGAGCGCGGTGAAGTCGCGCGTCGCCTCGTCAGCGCGGCCGTCGAGCAGCGCGAGCTGGCCGCGCAGCCAGTACAGATAGTCGGGATTCGCGAGCGACGACGGCGCCAGCCCGTCGAGCGCCGCTCGCGCCACGATCAGCTCGCCCTCGTCGTACGCCGCGAACGCGCGCCCGAGCTGCTGCGCCGCCGCGTCGTCGGCGTGCGCGGTCGCCGCCCCCAGCCCCAGCACGATCGCGACGACGGTTGCTCGCAGCATGTGCGGCACAGTATACCGGCCGGCATGACCTATCGCGGTCTCGACTACTACGCCCTCGACGAGCTCTTCACCGAAGAGGAGCGCGCGATCCGCGACACCGTGCGCGACTTCGTCTCCGATCGGATCGTCCCGATCATCGGCAAGCACTTCACCGCCGGCACGTTCCCCCACGAGCTGGTGCCCGTGTTCGGCTCGATGGGCCTGCTCGGCGCGTCGCTGACCGGCCACGGCTGCCCGGGCGTGAGCCCGACCGCGTACGGCTTGATCTGCCAGGAGCTCGAGCGCGGCGACTCCGGCGTGCGGTCGTTCTGCTCGGTGCAGTCGAGCCTCGTCATGTATCCGATCTGGGCGTTCGGCTCCGAGGCCCAGAAAGATCGCTGGCTGCCCGGCATGGCGCGCGGCGAGCTGATCGGCTGCTTCGGCCTCACCGAGCCCGACTTCGGCTCCAACCCGTCGGGCATGCTGACCACCGCGACCCGCACCGCGAGCGGCTACCTGCTGAACGGCACCAAGCGCTGGATCACCAACGGCTCGATCGCGCAGGTCGCGCTGGTGTGGGCCAAGCTCGACGGCGTCGTGCACGGCTTCCTGGTGCCGACCGCGACCAAGGGCTTCGTCGCCCGCGATCTGCCCGGCAAGTGGTCCTTGCGCGCGTCGGTCACCAGCGAGCTGATCCTCGAGGACGTCGAGGTGCCCGAGGACGCGATGCTGCCGGGCGTGCGCGGCATGCGCGGGCCGCTGTCGTGCCTGACCCAAGCGCGCTTCGGCATCTGCTACGGCGCGATCGGCGCGGCGATGAGCTGCTACGACGAGGCGCTCGGCTACGCCAAGGACCGCGTGCAGTTCTCGCGGCCGATCGCCGGCTATCAGCTGGTGCAGCACAAGCTGGTCGAGATGGTCACCGAGATCACGAAGGGCCAGCTCCTGTGCTTCCGGCTCGGGCGGCTGAAGGAGAGCGGCAAGCTGACGCCGCAGCAGGTGTCGCTCGCGAAGCGCAACTGCGTGTCGGTGGCGCGCGACATCGCGCGCGACGCCCGCGACATCCTCGGCGCCAACGGCGTCACCGACGAGTACCAGTGCGGCCGCCACATGCTCAACCTCGAGTCGGTCTACACCTACGAGGGCACGCACGACATCCACACGCTGGTCGTGGGCCAGGACGTCACCGGCCTCGCGGCGTTCGACGGATGAACGTCCTGGTGATCGCGGGGCTCGATCCGTCGGGCGGCGCCGGCTTGGTCGCCGACGTCCGGGTGTGCGAGCAGCACGGCGCCCGGCCGGTCGCGGTCGCGACCGCGCTCACCGAGCAGACCACCGTCGGCGTCCGCGCCGCCAACGTCGTCGCCGCCGAGACCGTCGGCGATCAGCTGCGCGCGATCCTGACCGACGTCGAGGTCGACGCGGTGAAGATCGGAATGCTCGGCTCGCTGGCGATCGTCGAGCAGGTCGCGCGCGCGCTCGAGCTGACCACCGCGCGGGTGGTGTGGGATCCGGTCGGGCACTCCACGGGCGGCCACGTCGCGCTGTTCGAGGGCGATCTGCGCGAGGCCGCGGCGCTGCTGGCGCCTCACGTGACGATCGTGACGCCGAACGCCGACGAGGCGGTGGTGCTCGGCGCCGCGGCGATCGCGACCCGCGACGACGCGATCGCGGCCGGCCGGGTGATCGCCGCGCGCGGCTTCGCGGCGGTGCTGGTGAAGGGCGGCCACTGGGGCGACGACGCGACCGATGTGCTGATCGCCGGCGACGCGATCGCCCTGCTCGACGGCGCGCGGCTCGCGACCGACGGGCCGGTCCACGGCACCGGCTGCGCGCTGGCGACCGCGATCGCCTGTAACCTCGGCGCCGGCCAGGAGCTCGAAGCCGCATGTCGGAACGCGAAGCGCTACGTGGCGGCCCGCATCGCCGCGGCGGTGCGCCCGGGCCGCGGTCGGGCGGCGGTGCTGTGAAGCGCGTCGTGGTCTCGGGCGCGACCGGCCTGATCGGCGCGCGGCTGGTCGCGTCGCTGGTGGCGCGCGGCGACGCCGTCACCGCCTGGGTCCGCGACGCGGCGCGAGCCCGCCGCGGGCTCGGCGAGGCGGTCACGCTGATCGAGGCCGACCTCGAGCAGCCCGGCCCGTGGCAGGCCGCGCTCGCCGACGCCGACGCGATCGTCCACCTCGCGGGCGAGCCGATCGCCGGCGGGCGCTGGAACGCCCAGCGCAAGGAGCGGATCCGCGAGAGCCGCGTCGAGTCGACCCGGGTGATCGTCGAGGGCATCGCCGCCTTGCCCGCGGCGCAGCGGCCGCGCGCGCTGATCACCGCGTCGGGCGCCGACTACTACCGCTTCGCCGATCGCACGCTCGACGACGACGACGCGATCACCGAGACCGACGGCGCCGGCGCGTCGTTCCTCGCCCGGGTGTGCAAGGCGTGGGAGGCCGAGGCCGTCGCTGCCGAGCCGCTCGGCGTGCGCGTCGTCCGCTTGCGCACCGGCGTCGTCATCGGCCCCGGCGGCGCGCTCGCCAAGCTGACCACGCCGTTCAAGTTGTTCGTCGGTGGCCGCATCGGCTCCGGTCAGCAGTGGTTCGCGTGGATCCACCTCGACGACGCGGTCGCGGTGTACCGCGCCGCGATCGACGACGACCGCTACCGCGGACCGATCAACCTGGTCGCGCCCGACAGCGTCCGCAACGTCGACCTCGCGCGCGCGCTTGGGGTAGCGATGCATCGGCCGTCGTGGCTACCCGTGCCGGCGTTCGCGCTGCGCCTCGCGGTCGGCGAGATGGCCGAGTACCTGCTCGAGGGTCGACGCGTCGTGCCCGCCGCGCTCGGATCGTTGGGATATGGATTTCTGCACCCCACGTTGATCGACGCGATCGCCTCATCTCTGCGCGATCAATAGCTCGATCGAACCTCCGTGCGTTCGCGCCCATGGAGAGTTTTCTCCCCCAGCGGATCCGCTCGGGCGTGGCGTGGACGCTTGTCGCGCGAAAAATATGGTGAGCCTGCAAACTCCGAAACGTCGTCGGTAACAGCGTCAGTCGTAGACTTCATTTGAAAGCGATCGAGTGGTCGTTTGCTGATGACGTTCAACCAGACCGCCCCTAGACTCGAAGATGGGAGGTCTCGAATGAACGATCGCCAAGGTGAGGTTGGGCAGAGGTCCGAACGTCGTCGGCACTATCGCGCCGCGGTCGACGCACCGGCGTTGATCCACGCCGCCACGATCGTCATGCGCGGTCGCATCGTCGACCTGTCGCTCGGCGGCGTGCGCATCCGCCGCATCGACGAGAGCACGCCGTGCCCGGCCGTCGGCTTGGCGGCGGTGGTCGAGCTCGAGCTCGGTCACCGCGGCTGGGTCGCGCAGGACGGACGCATCGTCCGCTGCTCGATCGACCAGCTGGTGATCGGCTTCGCGCCGCTCGCCGCGCAGGTCGAGGATCTGATCGAGGAAGAGGTGCTGCACGCGCTCGAGGCGACCAAGCGCCCGCGCATGATGGTGGTCGATCCGTTGGCGTCGCGGCGGCGCCGCGTGTCCGAGAAGCTGCGCGCCGCCGGCTGCGACTCCTACGAAGCGGCCACGCCGCTCGAGGCGATCGAGCTGCTCGAGCGGTCGCACCACCACATCAGCGGCGTCGCCGTCGCCGAGCACCTGACCCAGACCGGCTCCGACGAGTTCTGCGACTTCGTCTCCGAGACCAACCCCGGCATCAAGCTCGCGCTGCTCGCGGATCTCGTGCAGAACGACGACGACACGCTCGATCGGTCGCTGCGCGGCTTCGTCGATTCGGTCGGTGTGCCGCCGCCCGATGCGTCATTCCCAACCAGAAGTCGGAGGTTGTGATGATCTTCCAGCTGATCGCCCGCTCCTCACAGCTCGCCAACCGCCGCGCCCCGCGCAGCACCGGCCACGTCTGCAACTCGTGCGGCCACATGTTCGCCGCGCGCCCCGGCGACCACCTCGGCGCCATCTACTGCGGCCCCTGCCTCGACTCCACCGACGACCCCGTCACCGCCGAGCACTACTGGGACCTCGGCGGCGGCGACTAGATCATCTCCATGAACATCGTCGTCGGGTCCTCGAGCAGCGACTTGACGTCCTGGAGGAACATGGCGCCGTCCCAGCCGTCCGCGAGGCGGTGATCGACGGAGATCGAGAGGTTCATGAGGGCGCGGATGACGATCTGGCCGTTGCGGACGGCGGGCTTGTCCTCGATCTTGTGGACGCCGACGATCGCGACCTCGGGGAAGTTGATGATCGGCGTGGCGAGGACGCCGCCGAGCTTGCCGAGCGAGCTGACGGTGAAGGTCGAGCCGGACAGCTCGTCGCGGGTCGCGGTACCGGCCCGGACCGCGTCGCCGAGGCGATCGATCTCGCGCGACAGGTCGAAGATCGACCGCTTGTCCGCATCCCGGACAACCGAGACCACCAGGCCGTGCGGGCCCTGGGCGGCGATCCCGATGTGATAGTACTTCTTGCGGACGATCTCCTGGGTCGCCTCGTCGAGCGAGGCGTTGAGCATCGGCCACTTCTTCAGGCCCGACACGATCGCCTTCACGATGAACGGCAGGTAGTTGAGCTTGACGCCGCGGTCGGCGGCGCGGGCCTTGGCGCGCTCGCGCACCGCGACCAGCTCGGTCATGTCGATCTCCTCGACGTACGTGAAGTGCGCCGCGGTGTGGGTCGACCGGGTCATCGCGTCGGCGATGCGCTTGCGCATGCCACGCAGCGGGATGCGCTCCTCGTCGCCGCCGGCCGCGATCGCGAGCGGCGCGTACATCGTCGCGGCGGCGGCGCTCGACAGGGTCGGCATCGCCCGGGTGGTGCCGCTGTCGGCGTACTGCTTGACGTCGGCGGTGGTGACCCGGCCGTGCTTGCCCGACGGCGTGACCCGCCCGAGCTCGACGCCGAGCTGGCGCGCGACGCGGCGGGTCGCCGGGGTCGCGAGCACGCGGCCGCGGGTCGCGGTGGCGTCGACGACCTCGATGCGCTGCACGCCG